>JAIRSV010000070.1 GCA_031255275.1 Proteiniphilum sp. | reverse complement strand
TCCGTCGCTTCAACTTCATGGAAGCGAAAGTGAAAGAACAAGGCCGATCACTGAAAGACATGACGCTGGAAGAAATGGAAACACTCTGGCAGGAAGCGAAAGCTTCATTAATGGACAGTGGAAAGTTGACAGTTGAGAGTTGAAAATGTTTTTTTAAGAAGTAAAGAAGTGGAGAAGTTGCGAAGTGGGGAAAACTAGCTCGGGGAGCGCCGGAGCGGCAAGGGGCGGGAGCACCCGCCCCGACGAGCGATTTCGGAGCTAATTGTCTGAACTGTGATTCTTCTGATTTACATGATTTACATGATTTACACAACCAATGCGCCAAAAACAACCAGCTCGGGGAGCGCCCGAGTGGCAAGGGGCGGGAGCGACCGCCCCGGCGAACGAGTTCTGTATTAAGCGATTTCTTTGTTAATTGTCTGATATGTGATTGCTCTACCTACATTCCGTCGCTACGCGACGACCATATATATAATGTACAGGGCAAGGCCATGCCTTGCCCTGTTTTCTTTCGCTCGTCGGGGCGGGTGCTCCCGCCCCTTGCCACTCGGGCGCTCCCCGAGCTGGTTGATGTGATGATTTTTTCGCTCGTCGGGGCGGGTGCTCCCGCCCCTTGCCGCTCCGGCGCTCCCCGAGCTAGTTTTTGTTCCCCTAACCGGTTTTCTTCACATTAGCACATTGTCACATTAGCACATCGTTGATTTCGGATTATTAACTTCTAATTTCCGGCGTCAAGGTTGTATCCCGTCCAGGCGAAAATGCCGGAGGGACAGCCGGTGTTGCCGGGGATGACTGTTATATTTCCGGCCGTGCCGTTCTTTTCCACTCCGCTCAATGGTGCCGTCAGCGCATTGGTGATGCTGATCGCGGTGGTTGCATTGCCGGCGCCTTTCCCGTCGGTCATGTCTACGAGGTCTTTCGCCTGTCCGCAGCCCTTCACCAGGGCGTTTTGGACGGTTACTCGGGCGCCGCGACGTATTTTTAACACATCGTGCATGTAGTATCCTTCGGTGGTGGCGGCGGCCGTACGCAGGTCGATGGTCATGTTCCTGATCGTGAAGTCGGACTGTCCGTGCTGACCGGGATTGTTTCCGTCCAGGTTTCCGTCGGCTTCCACGCCGCGGGGGTCTTCTTCGGAGCTGACATAATCTTCTTCCCAGATGCCGAAGGCGTTTTCCAGCGTTCCGGAGTAGCCTTGGGTGAAGTCGAACATATCGTCGTCGGGGTTTACGACCAGCAGGTTTCTTACGTTCACCGTGCCGCCGAAGAATTCTATGCCGTCGTCGGCGCTGTGGCGGATGCAGATGTTTTCGATTCGGGTGGCGTTTCCCACGCCGTTGAGCGTAAGTCCGTTGTGCTCCACGTCGGCGCTCGAGCGGGCGCCGGTGAAGGCGAGTATCAGCCAGGTGAGGGTGCCGGAGTTGTCGGCTGCATCGGTGCCGCCGTAGGTGCAGGCGTTGTTGATTTCTGTCCTGCCGGTTTCGCCGCCTGAAAGGGGCGCTCTTCCGTTGATGATCAGTCCGCCCCAGTGACCGGGTGATGCGTCTTCTGCGTCGGCGGTCATCGTCACTGGCCTCTCGGCTGTGCCGTTCACGTTGATCTTTCCGCCCTGCTGCACCAGGATGTAGCTCCCGAATCCTTTCCGGGCTTTGATGAGGGTGCCGGCGGGGATGTGCAGCTCGGCGCCTTCTTCCACGATGAGCGGGCCGGTCAGCAGGTATTCTGCGGAGGCGTCGAGGGTCATCACGCTGCGGACGGATCCTGAGAGCTGTTTGCTGTCGCCGTTGTCGGGTTCGGGTTCGTTACCGCCGTCTTTGCCGCAGGAGGTCAGCGCCGGGGGCGCCAGGATGGCGACAAGCATCCATAAACTGATGATAATCTTTTTCATACTGTTAAATGATTTGGGTGAATAAATAATATATTAATACTGTACTTTACGAATATGCTTACTTTGTCCGGACGGGGGGGGAGACGGGGTTTGACTTTCCTGCTCCGTCCCGTGTCATAGCCGGTAGCTTATTTCCAGGCTGATGTCCTGTCCTTTTCTGAATTTTTCGAGTGTCACTTTTTCGTTGCCGGCGCCGCTCTTCCTCGACAGCTTGTGTGGGAGGTTCAAAAGGTTGGCAGCCTTCAGCTTCAGTGAAAGATGGCTGTGGAGTGTGCAGGATGCGGCAACGTCGAGTGTGGGTATTCCTTCTTCGATGATGTCGCCGAAGCCTCTCGCGCCGAGCGTGTGGATCCGGTCGCTGAAGCTGTTGAGCATGAGTGTGACGTGGTGGCTCCTTTCTCCTTTTGCGTAATGGCAGGAGAGGTCGGCGCTGACGAGGAGGGGTGATGCTCCCTCGAGTTGCGTATGGCGAACGGGGGTGTTGAGCACTTTCAGGCGGAGGCTGGTGCGGGTGCAGGAGAGATTCAGCCCGGCCGAAATCCTGCCTGTTTGTCCCGTGGCGGCGACGGAGCGGATGAAGAGATTTTTCCGCAGTTCCAGTTCTACGCCGCGTACCAGGGCATGGTCGCTGATATTGTCATAGGTGAGCAGCCCGGCGGAGTTTCCCTGGTCTACGCGTCCGATGGGGTTGAGGATGTATTTGCAGAAGATGGCGACGGAGAGCAGTTCGCCGGGCGTCATGCAGAAGTCCCATTTGAGGTCGGCGTTACAGTTGTCCGAAGGTTTCAGGGCGGGGTTTCCCTGGTCTGCAAACGAGATGTTCACGTACTGAAAGGGGGAGATTTCCTTCGACTGTGGCAGGGTATATGTTTTGCTCACACCCAGGCGGATACTGTTTTTGCCGTCCGGGTCATACTTCAGGTTGAGGCTCGGCAGAAGGTTGCTTCTTCTTATGCTCCCGGCGCCGGGGGCGACGTGTGAGACGTGATGTCTGACCGTGAGATCTACCTGTTCAAGGCGTACACCGACGTTCCCCGCCAGGGATCCGGAGAGTGGCCCGGAGAGTTCGGCAAAGCCGGCGTGAATCTGCTTTGCCACGCGGTATGAATTGGGATCGCCCACTGTCATGCGCAGCAGTCCGTCGGCCAGATTCTGTTCGAACAGTTCATCCATGTCCGGATCTCCGACGGACAGACTTGACATTCCCTGCGGACTGAAATTGTATTCTATGGCCTCAAATTCTTCGTCCGCAAAACGTCCGTCATAACCTGTCGTCAGTTCCGGGCCGGCGGCGCCGGAACTGTCTTTCAGCCGGATGAGAAGTGAGGCTTTCACATTCACGTCACCGCTCCTCAGATCCGAAAAGAATCGTTTGTTGCGGTTGCTTCCGGTCAGATCATACCGGTCATTCTCCTTCAGGGTGAGACTGTTTTCTCTTCTGTCGGGTTCCGCCCCTTTTACCGTACTGAATGAGATGCCTGCATGGAGCTTTATCCGTCCGGTCAGTTCCCAGCCGGACAGCAGCTGGTTTACGGTCAGGAGATTGTCATTTGTCTGCTGCCTTCTCGAAAATCCCGTGCCGGAGGGACTTCCCTGGTAACGTTCCGAATCGTATCCGCGGTATTCGCCCACATACCGGCTGCAGGCATGTATCAGCATGAAGCTGTATTGCAGACTGTGCCTGCGACCGGGACGCAAATGCGCGTTCGCAAGGAGAAGCCGGCTGATTTCCTGCGAAAATCTGTCACCCGTCTGATCCTGCCAGACGGTGCCGTCAGCCGTGGTATTGCGGATAAATTCCTTTGTGCGGGAATAACCGGTGCTGTGGGAGGCTGCGGCGAAAAGCGATAGGGGTGTATTGCCGTCCGCCGGCCTGAATGTCTTTCCGCCTGATATGCCGTAGCTGTGATTCGGCGGCACGGAGATTCTTTGTGGATTGAGGCTGCCGGGAAAATCGTACCGGTCGCCGGCCGGCCGGGAGGTGTCGGCAAAACCGAAGTAGCCGGCACCTTTCTGGCGCAGAAAGCTGTCGCCGTCGGCGGCGACCGTGTTCAGGCCGGTCGAGAGGTTGAGCGACAGGGCGCGATCGCCGCTCAGCTCCCTGGAGACGATATTGATGCCGGCACCGCCTGCATCGGCGCAGTCTCTGCCGCTGAATACTTTTTTAACACTTATGTGCTGTATAACACCGGTTCCGAAAAACTCCAGTGCAATGTTCTTGTATTCGGGATCTTCCGACGGGATGACGAAGCCGTTGAGCAGCGTTACGTTATAACGGTCTCCCAGTCCGCGGACGAACACATTTCTTACTCCTTCCTGGTGCGAAATACCGGACATCTGCGCCACGGCCGTCCGTGCGTCGCCGATCCCCTTTCTCGACAGTTCGCGGGCGCCCACGGCCTGCGTAACGGTCAGTGCCAGTCTTCGCTCCGTCAGCAGGACATTTTCGTTTTCGCGGTCAGCCCGCGCCACCACTTCCAGTTCCGGCAGTCCCCTCGCCTCCGCGTTCAGCAGGAAATCGACGGTGACCGTGTCGTCTCCCCCGACGGTGATTCCGGTTTTCGTTCCGCTCCGGTACGCTACATACGACGCGACTAACGTGTAAGTACCTGCCTTCAGATTCCGGATAACATAATTTCCGTCGAGGTCTGCGGCAGCGCCGTTGCCGGTACCTTCCACCCGTACGGACGCTCCCGTGAGCGGTTCGCCGGTACGGGCGTCGAGTACTCTGCCTCTGAGGGCTACTTCCTGCGAATATGCCTGTGGCGGAACAGGGAGAAGGAAGAGAAGGAGGAGTGCGAACAATTTCAGCCAGTCAAGTTTATACATTATATCTGTGTTGTATACGTTATATTTTCGGTACAAATATCCTGTATAATTGTTACAAACTGATTACGCTCCGGTTACATTGTTATTAAGATTTGCGTGATTTACATAACCAATACGCCAAAAACAACCAGCTCGGGGAGCGCCGGAGTGGCAAAGTTGTCTGAACTGTGATTCTTTTGATTTACGTGATTTACATGATTTACATAACCAATGCGCCAAAAACAACCAGCTCGGGGAGCGCCGGAGCGGCAAGGGGCGGGAGCACCCGCCCCGACGAGCGA
>JAIRSV010000049.1 GCA_031255275.1 Proteiniphilum sp. | reverse complement strand
ACTGATGCGATTTGACGCTCCCGAAACCGACAGACTGTATTCCTGACGGAATCCGTTCTGCGAAGCTTCCTTTTCCCAGTCGTCGGGCTGCAGCCAGAATTTTTGCCCTTCGTCTCCGCCGGGGTGGATTGCGCCCAGTGTAGCATCGGGATGCACCGCCCCGTAGTCCCGCATGAGGCGTTCGCCTTCCGGAGGCGTATAAACGATATAGCCAATCTCACCGGGAAGATATTTGTCTGCATTGATCCACGCTTCGTCTCTGCTGCTGTTTTCGCCATAGAATCTGTCGTTATACAGCATCTTATAATAGGTTTCATAAAACTGCCGGGAGTTAACGGTTTCATAATTTCTCACTCCCTTGAAGTTGTATCCCCATTTGGAATCGAAAGTGACTCTGGCATCTCCGCCTGTGCCGCGCTTGGTGGTAATCATGATAACGCCGTTCGCGCCGCGCAGCCCGTAAAGCGCACCGGAAGCGGCATCCTTCAATACGGTCATCGACTCAATATCGCCGGCATTAATCAGGTTGAGGTCGCCGTCAAAAGGCGTACCGTCTACCACAATCAGCGGCTCCGTACCGGATGAGATGGATCCGTATCCGCGAATGTTTACGGAAGGCGTACTTCCCGGCTGCGACGAGGAGTGCGTCAACTGTACGCCGGACACCCGTCCGGCCAGCGCGTTGAGCGGATTATTCACCAGCGTCCTGCCCAGATCGTCGGACTTCACAACTCCTGCCGCCCCCGTAAAGGCGTCCCTCCTTATCCTGCCGAAAGCGACAGCCACCTCATCATCTCCGTCCGGAGATTGCATACCCTCTTCCAGGATGATTTCGAGCTTCGTCCTGCCGTCGGGAAAAACATCCTGCGTCAGGTAGCCGACATAGGAAACGACCAGCGTTGCTCCTTCATTCACTTCTATGCTGAACATTCCGTCCACGTCCGTAATGGTACCGTTGACTTCGTCCTTTTCCAGCACATAAGCGCCGGACATCTCCTCCCCATACTCGTTGATCACCTTGCCCGAGATGATCACTTTGCTCTTCGGCTCCTCGAGGTTATTCCGCGAATCGCTGCCGTGAGCGTTTGCCGTCCCCGTCATCCCGACCAGCAGGAGAAAGGCGGACAGCTGCACAATGTTGATACACTTTTTTAATCTGACAATTTTCATACTGTTCATGAATGTGTTCGTCATATTTTTTTTGATTTTAATTGTTTCTGACAGGGTATCTTTTCCTTTACCGAAGTTGACGCGACCGAAAGATGATACCCCAACGATTCCCGGTCGCATTAGCGTCATAAGTACAATCCGTTTATAACCATAAGCATTCCGTTTTTTCGACTGTGAGTGAATGATTCCTCCCGAAGTGTTCCGACGGGTTGTCTGAAGCGTTTCCGGTGGCCGCTTTCGTGAGACGGCGGTCTCGTTATCGTGGGACGGCGGTATGGTCGTCGTGAGACGGCGATGCCGCCATCATGAGACGGTGATGCTGCCGCGGTGAGACGGCGGTCTGGCCGCAGTGAGACGGTGATGTCGCCATCATGAGACGGCGGTCTGGCCGCTGCGAGACGGGCGTCCCGCGAAACGGGCGCCGAAGAAATTCCGGACGCCCGCATTGCAAAGAGAGAAAGGTTCATTTGTTTGACATAGAGGAGACATCGACAAAAGAGGCTTTCGCAATCGCAGCCTTCAGTTCGGCAGATTCGGAAAAGCGAACGGAAACTTTTTCGATTAAATGTGCATTTACTTCCGCCTCGGTCGGCACGCCGCGAGAGTGCGCCGTCAGGCGAAAAGTACCCAGAGAGCCAAGTTGCACGGTGTGTCCGTCGAGCAGGAGCCAGGCGACAACTTTGAACAACTGCGAAACAGCCATTTCGGCCTCTTTCGGATTTAACGTCGTTTCATTCGACAAGAGTTCGGCTACTTCCTTTTCTTTCACCAACTTCGTGCTTTTCAGCACGGGATACCATAATTCAGGTTCCGTCGGCTTCGACGGATTCTTGCGCTTCACTTTATTAAAAAACACAGGCATAACTCAATGAATTTAGTTTTAATATTTAAAATTGCCTCAAAAGGCGTTACTTGTCCGACAACCTGTCCGTTTCGGGGAAAACACTCCCCTGCGGCGGGACTACACGGTTCGGCCGGCGGAACGGAGGTTCGCGCCGGCGAACCATGATCGAAAAATGTATTTATAAATGAAAACGCCCCGGCTCGCCTTTCTGTCAGACAGAAGCATCGGCAGGGATATGCTGTTAGCTTTTGCGTATTTTAACCTTCTCATGCGAATGCGAACGTATCCGACAGGTACTTCGCCCAATCTCTCCGAAGAGAAATCTGTTTTATATTTTTCGGCGGCGTTTATTGTAAAAAGATGACCCATTGACTTCATTATTTCTGTTCTCGCACAACAACTCCGACAAAAATACCCCTCTTTTTCCAAAAAAAAAAATATTTTCATGAAAAGATTGGGCTTACGCGCAAAAAAAGTGACAATTTCTCTCTAAAGGCCTGTCAAAAGTGAGTAATTTCATATTTTCGGAGGGTTGCAGTGACGGGGGGAAACCGACGTGGTGATGTGTTTTGCTGTCTGCTGTGTTTCACCCGGAATGACGCGAACTCGCCGGTTATCGCTTAAAGGGGTCGCCGGCCTTATCCCGGCTTAATACCCAGCGGAATGAGTTTATGAACAGCAGTTTCTGCGCAGCATCCGTGAACTCGTCATTTCCGTGTCCCATGTTCAGATAGATCATGCGGTAATTTTTGTTCGTCCATACGACGGGGAAATCTCCAAAACGGATAACGTCTTTTATCCCGAGAGGATAGTTTTTCGGTGAAATCGACACCAGTACTTCAATATCCCTGTTCTCCCGGGGACTCGGCTTCCACTGATACCATTCGCTCTCGGGAACGACAAAGGATGCGGGCAGGTTTTTCGTGACGGGATGAAACCGATTGTCTACTTCGACCAGCACCGGCTGCGGCGGCCAGTTGTTGCAGTAAAACACGCCGCCGCCGATAAAATTCAGAAACCAGGGCCAGTCCGTATTTTTATCGTTATACGCCGCGGCATGAAATCCCATCCATCCGCCGCCGTTCTCCATATACTTTTCGAAAGCTTCGCGCTCCGGCCCCTTTCCCGGACAAGCGTTCAGCATGACGACAATTCCATACTCTTTCAGCCTGTCATAATCATATTCCGAAAAATCGGCAGTCGTTTCGAGGATATACCCGTCCCCGTAATTCAGCCGCTTAAAAAACTCAATCGCCTCTCCGGCAAATTCCACATGAGCCTTCTCAGCCTCCTCCGTATAGCAGACCAGCGCCCTGAATCGCGGAGCGCCGGCATAATCGGCGGGATATTCTCCGGACGCGGGGGCCTTCAGCCCCGGAACGGTAGCATTGCATCCGGCAAGGACGACAAGAACGAAAAAAACCGGCAGCAGAGAAATCTTTTTCATACGCGGACTATTATTAATGTATGATTGATTCGTAAACCGTCTTTCGCAAATCTCCCGCCGCATTGTCGCCGTCATAATCCCAATACATGGCGCCGAGCAGTCCCCGCTTTTTCACATACTGACATTTGATCTTCAGTGATCGGGGATCTTCGAAGCCGCAGACAAAATCTCCGTTTGAGTCGACAAGATAGGGTACCTGTGCTTTTTCGTCCCACCGGGTCTCGACGTCCGGAAGAGTTTCGATCTCCTTGTAATCTGTAAAATCAAACTCTCCGTTTCTTTTTCCGCGGCCATAAAACGGCATGCCCAGCACCAGTCTGTTCAAAGGGAATCCGGCATTGGCATGTCTTCTCACGGCCTCGTCAGACGTCATGGAGCCGCTGTTTTCAGACGGATACAGTGCCGAATGGTGCCTGGGGGCAGACGCCATATCATAGGCCATTATGTTGACGAAATCGACATACGGTTCAACAGCCGCAAAGTCTATATACTCGGCCGACGCGGCAGAAGCCAGCGTCAGCAGCCTCTCCTTCCCGACAGCGTCCCTCAGCTCCCTCATAAGGAGCGTGAAATTGTTCGTGTCGTCCGGCGAAGACGAGATATTCGCCAGTGAACTCGTGGGATACTCCCAGTCAATATCAATCCCGTCCAGATTAAATTCATGCACAATCCGCCGACAGTCGCCGGCAAACCGTTTTCTGTTCTGTTCGCTCGCAGCCATTTCCGAGAAACGCCCGCTGCCCCACCCTCCCACGGACAGCAAAACTTTGAGTGACGCTTTCTTCTCTTTCAGGGATACAATTTGCCTTAAGCGCTCTTCGTTATCTATGCGCACTCCGTCAAAGGAATCGCTCACATGTCCGAAAGCATAATTAATATGTGTCATATATGTCGGATCAGGCATAATCCGACTCCAGGAGGTTACATACGCCACAACAATTTTTGACAGCGACTCATTCACCTCGCCGGCGCTTCTCTGCGGGAAAAGCTGCAAATGGAAGCAAAACACAAAGAATAACAGTAAAGCTCGTTCTAATTTAATCATCATAAAATCAGTTTGCAAGATTTGAAATTTCCAGTAACAACACACTGTACGAAAAACAAAAATAACTTTTAGTTTTATCATAAAAGACCGATCATCCGATTTTTTTTAACGGATGAAGAAAAAAAACTGTTCCGCCGGAAAACGGATGAAAACCTTTCATACGCACAAGGGCGAAGGCATGACGGCACCACGCCCTTATAACGACTTTTAACCATGACGCCATTTTGCCGCTAAGGGGATTATCATTACTTTTACATCACTTTACACAGATTGATCTGTGAAATGAATACGCAAGTAGATTCAGTGATTCAATCTGCAAATCAAAAACAAATATTATCGTATGAAATATCCGGTGAAGATATTACTGTTCCTTATCACACTCTCAGCCGCACCCCGCCTGATGTCCCAGGACAACGTGATCGACGAGATCGTATGGGTCGTAGGCGATGAAGCCATCCTGAAATCGGAGGTGGAAGAATACCGCAAGGAAATATTGATGCAAAACCAGCGCATCGAAGGAGATCCCTATTGCTTCATTCCCGAACAGCTGGCCATCAGAAAGCTCTTTCTCGATCAGGCAAAACTGGACAGCATCACGGTGCAGGAAATGCATGTGAGCCGTACGCTCGAATATATGATCAACGAGTACACGGCTTCCGTCGGCTCCGTCGAGAGGCTGGAAGAATACTGGGGCAAAAGCCTCGCTACCATCCGCGAAGACATGCGCGAGCAGATCCGCGAACAGCAGATCATCGAAGAAGTACAGCAGAAGCATTTCGGAACAGTACAGCTGACGCCATCCGAAATCCGCAAATATTACAACAGTCTTCCGCAAGACAGTCTACCCTTCATCCCGGCCACGCTGGAAGTGCAGATCATTACCGTGGAACCCGAAATTCCGTTGGAAGAGATCGACAAGGTGAAAGCCCGCCTGCGCGATTTCACGGAACAGATAGCCGCCGGAAAGAACAGCCTTTCCACACTGGCGCTGATCCACTCCGAAGATCCGGGGACGGCCATGAGTGGCGGGGAACTCGGCCTCATGAACCGATCCGGTTTTGTCCCCGAGTTTGCCAATGTAGCCTTCTCCCTGAACGATCCCAATAAAGTTTCCAATGTGGTGGAAACGGAATACGGATTCCACATTATTCAGCTGATCGAGCGGCGCGGCGATATGGGGAACTTCCGCCACATACTGCTGAAACCTAAAGTGCCGCAGGTATCGCTCGATACGGCACTGATCCGCCTCGACTCCATCAGAGGTTCCATCATGGAGAATCATCTCACGTTTGACGTCGCGGCCACATACCTTTCTGCCGACAAAGACACCCGGAACAACAAAGGAATCATGGTCAACAACACCCCCAGAAGCGCCAATGCCGGCACCCCCCGCTTCGCGCTGAACGAGCTGAATCAGGACATTGCAAAGATCGCGGGAGAGATGACCCGGGGAGAAGTCTCCAAACCTTTTATCATGATAAACGACAAAGGGCGTCAGGTGGCAGCCATCGTCAGGATCACGGATCGAAACGAGGGCCACAGGGCCAATATCAACAATGACTACCAGATCGTCAAACAGATGGCGGAGAGCGCCAAGCAGCAGAAACTCGTGGACGAATGGTTACAGAACAAGATCAGGAAAACGTATGTCCGCATAGACCCCGAGTGGCAGAGATGCGAGCATAAATACCACGACTGGTTAAAGTAACAACATCCGTACGGCAATGAATGGACAGTGTTTGCAATCTTTCGGAAGATGCCTGTTGCTTTTTAGCCTGTTTCCGGCGATTATGGCGCCGGTTCAGGCGCGACATGCGTTGCAGTCGCCGCTATTGCCTCCGCCCGAATCCGCCGCAAATCAGGAAGTGACGATCGTGGAAATGAGGGAGGCCGATCTGTTGAGGAAAAGAGAAGGATTCGATGCGCAGATCTTCACGGGGAACGTGATTTTCTTTCATGAGGGAGCACTCATGTATTGCGACAGCGCCTATCTCTATCAGCAAACCAACACCTTTGAAGCATTCAGCAACGTGAAGATGGAACAGGGCGACACCATCTTTGTTTACGGCGATTACCTACATTACAACGGCAATACCCGGCTGGCGAGGCTTCGCAACAATATACGGATGGAAGATCGCACCGCTACGCTTTTTACGGACAGTCTCGACTATGACCGCGCCGCCAATCTCGGTTACTACTTCGAGGGAGGGTTGCTGGTGGACGAGAAGAACGAACTGACATCCTTCTGGGGTCAGTACAGTCCCGAAACCAAGGAAGCGCTCTTCAGCGACAGCGTCAAACTGATCAATGAAAGCTACACTATTTATGCCGATACGCTGAAATACAATACCGAGTCGAAGTTTGCCGATATACTGGGGCCTTCACACATTGTCTCCGACAGCGGTTACGTGTACACCAGCAAGGGATGGTATGATACCGCAACGGATGATTCCAAATTGCTGGACCGTTCGAAGGTATACAGCAACGACGGAACAAAAGTACTCACCGGCGATACCATACTCTATAACCGTAAAACCGGCATAGGCGAAGTGTTTGGCGACATGATCCTCGAAGACAGCGTGCGAAAGTCTGTCCTGCGAGGAAATTACGGTTATTACAACGAGAAAACGGAGTACGGGATGGCTACCGATATGGCGTATGCCATCGACTACTCCCAAAGCGACAGCCTGTTTGTGCACGGCGATACCCTGATCATGATCACCGATTCGATACACCATGTGGTAAAGGCTTTTTACGATGCGCGGTTCTACCGCTCCGATTTTCAGGGAATATGCGATTCTCTGCATTATGCCTCGGCCGACTCCACGGTCTACATGACCGGCGATCCCGTGATCTGGAACAATAATAACCAGGTGATGGGTAACCGGATCGATATTCTCCTGAACGACTCCACCATCGAAAAAGCCATTATAAGGGATTTCGCGCTGGCCATTCAGGAAAGGGAGGAGGAGAATCAGTTCAATCAGTTAAGCGGAAGGGATATGACCGCTTTTTTCCGTAACGGAGAAATCTATCAGGTAGTGGCTGAAGGAGACGCTACATCGTTATACTATCTGATGCAGAAAGACAGTACCGTTATCGGATTGAATAAGATGGAGAGTTCCTATCTGTCGATAGATATAGAGAATAATCAGATCCGAAAACTGAAAACCTGGTCGGCAACCACAGCCAACACCAAGCCTCTGCCTTTGTTAGAACCCGGAGACGACCGGCTGCAAGGTTTCGCCTGGCTCGATTATTTGCGGCCGGCCGGCCCCGGAGACATATTCCGCAGCAATGAGCGGCGCAGTTCCGAAACAACCGAACCCCGCCGGGGGCGTTTTGTGAGAGAGGATATTACGCTGTAATCTCGGGTGTGACTTGTATCGGCCGGACTGAATTTTTATTTTTGCATAAACCAAAACAGCAACTTAGTTTATTATATGGGTGTTTTCTTTTTTTATCATAACAGGAAGCCGCGTAAATTCAACTACACGCCCATCCTCTATAATCCTGAAGAGGAAGAACGCAGGAAAAGACTGCAGGAGCGGATCGAGAAGGTGAAAAGGGAGATGGGTGTATTGCCGGAAGAAAACGCAGTCGAAAAAACGGACTTTAAGGCAGAATTTGTCTCCCGAACGCACCATCTGAG
This sequence comes from Proteiniphilum sp., assembly GCA_031255275.1. Taxonomy (GTDB): domain Bacteria; phylum Bacteroidota; class Bacteroidia; order Bacteroidales; family Dysgonomonadaceae; genus Proteiniphilum. The sequence goes on along the minus strand of JAIRSV010000049.1, from coordinate 6,679 downwards.
GAAGCGCAAGGAGAAAGAAAATTCCGGGAAGAGTTCCGTTCTCTCCAATAGCGGGTTACTCATCCTTGTCCTGGCGGTTCTTTTCGCTATTTTCGTTTTCTGGTTTTTACGTTAGTCAGACAGCACAAATATTATCCCATGCCGGACATCATCCATCTACTTCCGGATTCCATTGCGAATCAAATTGCCGCGGGCGAGGTAATACAGCGCCCTGCGTCGGTGGTAAAGGAGCTGATTGAAAACTCGCTCGACGCAGGCGCCACACACATCACGCTGCGAGTAAAGGATGCCGGACGCACTTTTATCCAGGTGATCGACGACGGAAAGGGCATGTCGCCCACCGATCTGCGGATGGCTTTCGAGCGTCACGCGACGTCCAAGATCAAATGCGCCGACGATCTGTTTACCCTTACTACTATGGGATTCCGCGGAGAAGCCTTGCCTTCCGTTGCGGCAATCTCTCAGGTTGAAGTGAAGAGCCGGCGGAAGGAAGATGAATTGGGTTCGCTGCTGCTCATCTCCGGGTCGAAGGTTGAGAAGCAGGAGATGGCTTCCGCCGCTGTCGGAACCTCTATCACCGTAAAGAATATTTTTTATAATGTGCCGGCCAGGAGGAAATTCCTGAAATCCAACGAAACGGAACGCCGGAATATTTTCACGGAGTTCGAACGTATCGTGCTGGTGAATCCCGAAGTGGAGTTCACCCTCATAGAGAATGAGGTGGAAACGCTTCATCTGCCGATAGCGGGATTGAGGCAACGTATCGTGCAGATTGAGGGGAAAAACGCGAATCAGCAACTGATCGAGATTGATGAGGAGACCTCGCTCGGCAAGATTTACGGTTACGTGACGCGGCCGGAATTTGCCAGGAAAGGTAAGGCGAATCAGTTCTTTTTCGTGAATAACCGGTATATCCGGCACCCTTATTTCCACAAGGCGGTCGCCACCGCGTTTGAACCGCTCATCTCCGCCAGTGAGAAACCCGGCTATTACATCTATTTTCAGGTCGGTCCCGAGACGATTGACGTGAATATCCATCCCACGAAAACGGAAGTGAAGTTCGAAAACGAACAGTCTCTCTGGCAGATATTGATGGTAACCGTGAAAGAGTCGCTGGGAAAATTCAATGCGATACCTTCCATTGATTTCGACAGGGACGATGCTCCGGAAATACCGCTCTACAACTCTGCCGGACATACCGCGTCGATGCCGAGGGTGAATATAGATCCGTCTTACAATCCTTTTCACAGCCATCGCCCGGAGATGCCGAGTGCTTCCGGGCCTGCCTTCAACTGGGAGCAGCTTTACCGGGGATTCGAAAAGGAGAAGGATCCGGCTCCCGGAACAGAGGGCGACGCTTCAGCCACGCTGTTCAGACCGGCCGGAAGCAACCGTAATGTGCCTGAAACGGAACTTTTTCCCGAACATTATCAGTATAAGCAGAAGTATATACTCACGTCGGTGAAATCGGGGCTGATGATCATTGATCAACACAGGGCGCACGTGCGTATTCTGTTCGATAAATACCTGGAGCAGATCAGGAACAGGAAGGGGATTTCGCAACGGGTACTGTTTCCCGAAGTGATGGATCTGTCGGCGTCCGAAGCGGCTGCCCTGCCCTCCGTCGTGGACGATCTGGAGGCGCTGGGTTTCGAGTTGAGCAATCTCGGGGGCAACAGTTTTGCCATACAGGCCGTTCCCTCCGAAATTGATAATGCAGCTCCTGCTGCGCTGATCCGTTCCATGATCGGCAAGAGAATGGAGACGGGGAGCGATGTGAGGTCTGAAATCCAGGAGTCGATAGCGCTTTCGCTTGCCGGCCTGACGGCCATTCCCCACGGCAGCACGCTGACTGCGGATGAGATGCTGCTTATCGTCAGTCAGCTGTTTGCATCCCATTCTCCCACCTATACGCCCGACGGGCAGACGGTGATCAGCGTGATCCCGGAAGCCGAAATCGAAAAGAGAATGCAGTGATATGCGTTCTTGCCGGTACGGAATTGTATTGAGGCTTTATCCTGAGAACAAAGAGTATATAATAACGAAGATATTTTTAAACGGTTTCTTAACATTAAAACAGGTATGATGCACTATTCTTATTGCGGAAACAGTGGCGTGCAGCTCCCTAAAATATCGCTGGGACTTTGGCATAATTTCGGGTTTGCCGATGATTATGAAACGGCGCGCGAAATGGTGATCCATGCTTTTGAGCAGGGCGTGACCCACTTTGATCTGGCTAACAACTACGGGCCGCCTCCCGGCTCGGCGGAATCGAATTTCGGGAAAATCCTGAAAGAGAATCTTTCTTCTCATCGCGACGAGATGATCATCTCGTCCAAAGCGGGACATCTGATGTGGGAGGGGCCGTATGGCGACGGTTCGTCGAGAAAATACCTTATGGCCAGTATCAACCAAAGCCTCAAACGTACGGGGCTGGAGTATTTTGACATCTTTTATTCGCACCGCTACGATCCCTCTACGCCGGTAGAGGAAACGATGCAGGCGCTGGTGGACATCGTGCGTCAGGGGAAGGCGCTCTATGCGGGTATTTCAAAATATCCGCCCGCCCGGGCACGGCTTGCGATGAATTATCTCAGGGAGAGAGACGTCCCCTGCTTCATCTTTCAGGACAAGTACAGCATGTTCAACCGCACACCCGAAGCGGATATTCTGGATATAGCCGAAGAGTTCGGATCCGGATTCATCGCCTTTTCTCCGCTGGCGCAGGGCGTGCTTACCGATAAATACCTGAACGGTATTCCGGCCGGTTCGCGTGCGGCCGATCCTGCCGGTTTCCTGCAAAAAGAGCAGGTGACTCCGCTGCTTGTGGATAAGGTGAGGCGGCTGAACGAAATGGCGGAACGGCGGGGGCAGACGATGGCCGAAATGGCGCTGGCATGGGCGTTGAGAGACAAAAGGGTCACCTCCCTCATCGTGGGTACGCGTAATGTGCGACAGTTGAAAGATAATCTGAAGGCGTTGGAAAATACCACCTTCTCAGCGGAGGAGCTGGTGCGGATCGACGCGATCCTCGACGGGGCTGCGCTGTGAGAGGAGGGGCTGTCGGGATGAAACGTGTTCGCGCTGTTTTTCTACTCATTTTCCTGATCGCGACGTCCTGCGGGGAAGAATCGCCCCGCGGGACAGTGCCTCCGGCACAAGTCAATTTCAGGGTCGACCCTGACGGTTATGATCCTGTGTTGAAGAATCCACTTTCTTACAAGATATTCACGGAGAACGATCGCCGTCTTCCTGCCGACCGTTTCGGTTATGCGGGGGTGCTGGTTGTTTCCGACGCGACGGGTGTTTTGCACGCGTTCGATCTCTGCTGCCCCCGCGAAGACAGCCGGCAGGTGGCAGTGGTTCCGGATTATGAAGGGGGGGGATATAACGGTAAGGTGAGATGTGCTTCGTGCGGTTCCGTTTTCGTGACCATGTTCGGCTTCGGCAGCGTGGAGTCGGGGCCTTCAACGGAGCCTTTGCAGCGATACCGTGTCATTTTGTTGCAGGACGGGAGTTCGCGGGTAGTCAACTGACCTGTTACTCTGCCTGTTTTTTTTACCGGCTGTGGCCGGAATCCGGTCGAATCAGGCGTCCGGGGGGTGTATAATCGGGGGAAATTGATGTTCTGCGCGCAAAAATTCCTCGCAATGCTTTGAAATACGGAGAAACATATTTACATTTGCACTCGCTAAAAGGAAACAGTTTGTTTAACGTGCCTGCAAAACGCACCGGAACAGCGGATCCGGTAAAAAAATAAGATGTTGTTGAATATCCGATGAAAAAATAAAGTATAATTGCGGAAGTAGCTCAGTTGGCAGAGCATAACCTTGCCCCAAAAGGAAATGGAAACTAACCTTGACAAGGTAATATCGGTAAAGAGTAATCGGTGAATAAATAAAGTATAATTGCGGAAGTAGCTCAGTTGGCAGAGCATAACCTTGCCAAGGTTAGGGTCGCGGGTTCGAGTCCCGTCTTCCGCTCAAGGTAGGCTCGGATGGTGGAATGGTAGACACGCAAGACTTAAAATCTTGTAGCCATTGAGGCTGTGCGGGTTCAAGTCCCGCTCCGAGTACAAAGAGGCGCTGAAAATCAGCGCCTCTTTTTGTTTGCAGGAGAAGTGAAGAAAACCAGCTCGGGGAAACGCCCGAGTAGCAAGGGGCGGGAGCTTCATTAATGGACAGTGGAAAGTTGACAGTTGAAACAGCGGAGAAAACCAGCTCGGGGAGCGCCGGAGCGGCAAGGGGCGGGAGCACCCGCCCCGACGAGCGATAAAGAAAACAGGGCAAGGCCATGCCTTGCCCGTACATTATATATATGGCCGTCGCGTAGCGACGGTATAATCATGTAAATCATGTAAATCAGAAGAATCACAGTGCAGACAATTAACAAAGAAATCGCTTAATAAAGGAATCGTTCGTCGGGGCGGGTGCTCCCGCCCCTTGCCACTCGAGCGCTCCCCGAGCCGGTTTTCTCCTTCTTCACATTGATTTTTTCGTTCGTCGGGGCGGGTGCTCCCGCCCCTTGCCTCTCGGGCGTTCCCCGAGCCAGTTTTCTCCTTCTTCACATTGATTTTTTTCGTTCGTCGGGGCGGGTGCTCCCGCCCCTTGCCACTCAGGCGTTCCCCGAGCCGGTTTTCTCCTTCTTCACAATGATTTTTTCGTTCGTCGGGTCGGGTGCTCCCGCCCCTTGCCTCTCCGGCGCTCCCCGAGCCGGTTGTTTTTGTGGGTCACATCATCACATTGATTTGCGAGACTCCAACAACACACTGCTTTTTCTTCTCGCACCGTGCGAGACTCCAACAACACACTGCTTTTTCTTCTCGCACCGTGCGAGACTCCAACAACACATTGCTTTTTCTTCTCGCACCGTGCGAGACTCCAACAACACACTGCTTTTTTCTTCTCGCACCGTGCGAGACTCCAACAACACACTGCTTTTTCTTCTCGCACCGTGCGAGACTCCAATAACACACTGCTTTTTTCTTCCCGCACCGTGCGAGACTCCAACAACACACTGTTTTTTCTTTTTCGCTCGTCGGGGCGGGTGCTCCCGCCCCTTGCCGCTCGGGCGCTCCCCGAGCTGATTGTTTTTGGCGCTCTGCCAAACTTCTCCCCCATCATCACATTGCCATATTATCACATCATCACATTATCATTCTCAACTTCTTCACTTCTTAAAAAAACATCCTTAAATAATTCTCTGTAAATACACAAAATACGCGAAAAGTTGTATTTTTGTATTTCCGAATAAGAGACATCTCTTTACGGTGACAGCTAAACGAAGACGACGTAAAAACAATAAATCAAAATAATTTCAAAAAAAGAAAACTTTATGAGTTGGCTAATAAAATCTTCTATCGGACGGAAATTTGTCCAAAGCGTTTCCGGCCTTTTCATGATCCTGTTCCTGCTGTTCCACATGTCGATGAACCTGGTGCTCATCTTCAGCTACGATGCCTACAACTTTATCGCCAACGAACTGCTTGGCGCAAACTGGTGGGCGGTGGCGGCAACGGGAGTTCTGGCACTGGGATTTATCATCCACATCCTCTACGGGATCGTCCTGACGCTGCAGAACAGAAAGGCCAGGGGTAAGGACAGATATGCCTCCGCGAGCGAGACCAAAACAACCTGGTCGTCGCAAAACATGTTTGTACTGGGGTTATTTATCGCGCTGTTCCTGATACTGCACTTCTGTCAGATGTGGTATCAGATGCAGTTCAAAGAACTCTTCGGCATTGAAGGATTTCGGCACGACAGCGCCCAGCTGGTTGCGGAAATTTTCTCCAGCCTCTGGGTCGTGATTGTCTACGAACTTGCTTTCCTCGCGCTGTGGTTTCACCTCACGCACGGCTTCTGGAGCGCGCTTCACACCGCCGGCCTGAACAATACCGTGTGGATGAAACGGATCAAAGTAATCGGAAATGCCTTTTCCGCTATTATCTGCCTGGGATTTGCCATTGTACCCCTGGCCGTGTATCTCGGATACTCCAACCTGCTGGGATAATGCAATAAAGATAAATTAATCGTATGAATTTGAATAGTATGAACAAGTTAAATTCCAAAATACCCGAAGGGCTTCTCGCCGAGAAATGGACGAACTACAAAGACCATCAAAAGTTAGTGAACCCGGCCAACAAGCGCCGCCTCGACATCATTGTCGTAGGCACGGGACTGGCCGGCGCATCGGCAGCCGCATCGTTAGGCGAACTCGGTTTCAACGTACTGAACTTCTGCATTCAGGATTCCCCCCGCCGTGCGCACTCCATTGCAGCGCAGGGAGGAATCAATGCCGCAAAGAACTATCCGAATGACGGCGACTCGGTGTACCGTCTGTTTTATGACACGATCAAGGGAGGCGACTACCGCGCCCGCGAAGCCAACGTATATCGTCTGGCGGAAGTTTCCAACAGCATCATAGACCAGTGTGCGGCGCAGGGAGTTCCCTTTGCACGCGAATACGGAGGATTGCTGGACAACCGCTCGTTCGGAGGGGCGCAGGTATCCCGCACGTTCTACGCCCGCGGACAGACGGGGCAGCAGCTCCTGCTGGGCGCCTACTCCGCACTGAGCCGCGCCATACACCGCAAACAGGTGAAACTCTATACCCGTCACGAGATGGTAGACCTGGTCATCATCGACGGCCGCGCACGGGGCATCATCGCCCGCGACCTGGT
>JAIRSV010000030.1 GCA_031255275.1 Proteiniphilum sp. | reverse complement strand
GCGACCGTCGCCATAATGGAAACGGGGATGTGCCATGTGATGATTTTCTTCCGGAGCAACCAGCCCAGGCCGAGAAGCAACGCCAGGGCGCTCATTTCGCCTACGGAACCGGCTTCGACGCCCAGAAACATCGTCTGAAGGGAAGGCAGCAGTTCCGGATTCGACTTCAGATTGCCGAGCACGGTAGCCGAGCTGACGGCGTCGATTGCGCCGGCGGTTTCGGGGGCCGGCCAGACGGTCATCTGCGCCGGAAACGAGATCAGCAGGAAGATACGTCCCGCAATGGCCGGATTAAAGATATTGTTTCCCAATCCGCCGAAGGAGAGTTTCACCACACCGATGGCGAACAGGCATCCCAGCGCCAGAATCCATACCGGCAGGTTTGACGGCACGTTGAATGCCAGCAGTACGCCGGTGATGATGGCCGAACCGTCGAGCACGGTGGGAGTCCTCTTCATTATATATTTCACGATGAGGTATTCGAATCCCATGCAAAAGAGTACGGAGAGGCCGGTAATGACCAGCGCGTTGAGCCGGAAGACGTACAAAGCAACCAGAAACGCGGGAATAAGGGCGATAAGCACCCCGTACATATTTTTTTGAATCGTGTCTCCGCTGTGTATATGAGGCGAAGGTGAGACTGTCAGTCTGTTTTCCATATCTGAAAGCATTAATTTTTTCTTGCCCTGATAATTGCGATCACCCTGCTTTTGCCCAGCCGGATATAGTCGAGCAGCGGCCTGCAGGCGGGGCAGGTGTAGCTGCAGGATCCGCACTCAATGCAGTCGGTGATGCGATTTTTCTCCGTCCCGTCCCATACTTCGAACTCTGTCAGGTTCATCAGCAGGGTAGGATTCAATCCCATAGGGCATACACTTACACATTTGGCGCAGCGGATGCAATCTTTCATCGCTTTCCGTCCGGCTTCCGGAGAGGGGATAAGCAATATGCCAGAAGTCCCTTTGGTGACCGGTACATCGACGCTTGTCAGCGCTTTTCCCATCATGGGGCCGCCGCTGATAATCTTACCGGTGTTTTCCGGCAGTCCGCCGACAGCGTCAATCAGGTTGCTTGCCGGAGTACCTGTCCGTGCGAGGAGATTGCACGGCTGTTTCACGTCCTTTCCGGTGACGGTCACTACCCGTTCGATCAGCGGCTTGTTCTTCTGCACCGCCTCATAGATGGCCAGCACGGTTCCCGCGTTTTGTACCACCGCGCCTACCGAAATGGGAAGGGCGCCGCTCGAAACCTGTCGTCCGGTCAGGGCGTCTATCAGTTGCTTTTCGCCTCCCTGCGGATACTGCACCTTCAGGGCTTCTACGCTGATACCCGGACAGGCTTTCGCGTATTTTCCGAATTTCGCGATAGCGTCTTTCTTATTGTTTTCGATACCGATGATTGCCCTGTCCACGTTCAATACTTTCATCACGAGGCTGATTCCTGCCATGATTTCCTCGGTTTTCTCCATCATCAGCCGGTGATCGGAAGTGAGCCACGGCTCGCACTCCACGCCGTTGATGATCAGTACTTCCGGTTTCGAACCCGGAGGGGGCATCAGTTTCACGTGCGTGGGGAAAGTCGCGCCGCCCATGCCGACAATACCGGCGGCGGCGATTTTGTCGAGAATCTCTTTGGAAGAGAGTTCGCACTCCTTTTTCAGGTCGGGCGAGCGGTCGATCGACTCTTCCCACTCATCGCCTTCCACTTTGATAAATACGGCGTCGCGCCTGTACCCGCTCGCATCAACTGTTTTGTCGATCTTCAGCACGGTTCCCGACACGGAAGAGTGGATGTTGGCCGAAACAAATCCCACGGCCTTGCCGATAAGAGTTCCCACCTTTACGGCGTCACCTCTCTTCACCACAGGCTGGCAGGGCGCGCCGATGTGCTGTGCCAGCGGAATGACCACCTGACCGGGGACGGGAACGGATTGTATTGCGTTTCCGGCTGACAGTTTCTGCTCTTTCGGGTGAATACCGCCAATTCTGAAAGTTTTTAACATATCTATTTATCCTTAATCTTATGCGTCAATTGTAGCATTTTCCTCTTTGGGCGACTTTTCTTTCCGCGGGGGGAAATTTAATTCCACGATGGAGCCGGTGGGACAGGCCGGTACGCATTTGCGGCACAGGCGGCATTTGTCGTCAATAATGTGCGCCAGATTGTTTTCAATGGTAATGGCTTCAAACGGACAGGTTTGCTGGCATTTGCTGCAGCCGATACATGCCACGCCGCATGACTTCCGCGCCACGCCACCCTTTTCTCTGTTCACGCAGCTTACGTAGACGCGTCGCGACTTGGGGCCTTGCCTGCGCAGTTCGATGATATTTTTCGGACATGCTTTCACGCAGGCGCCGCAGGCAGTACACTTATCCTCGGCCACTTCGGGGAGCAGTGTCTCTGCGTTGATGTGAATGGCGTCGAATGTGCAGGATTCCACGCAGTCGCCCAGGCCGAGACAACCGAAGGAGCATCCCGTGTCGCCGCCGTAGAGCGCCGCGGCGACGGTGCATTTGGATGCTCCGTCGTAGAGGTTGGTGCGGGGACGGCGTTCGCACGTCCCGCCACAGCGCACTACCGCTATCTTTTTTGCAGCTACCGGGGCGGTTTGTCCCAGAATTTCGGCTACCCTGTTCATGGTCGCCTGTCCACCCACGGGGCAGCCAAGTCCTTCCAGCGTTTCGGCTTTCACGCAGGCGGCGGCGAATGAGGCGCAACCCGGAAATCCGCACCCTCCGCAGTTAGCGGCGGGCAGAGCGTCCTGAACTTTCTGTATGCGAGGATCTTCTTCTACCTTGAATTTTTGTCCTATCAGGTACAGAATGGCGGCACTGCCGGCGCCGATCGCACCCAGCGTTACGACAGCTGTAAGTAATACACTCATATTGTATGATTAAACTAAAAATTTAAAAACCTGATCATCCGGTCACCCTTCCACCTTTTTTATGGTGAATTGAAACGAGTTTGCCATTTTCTTTCTCAGGAGATAAAGGAGCAGAAAGTAGGGGATAAGAGCCGTCACAGCGCTGATTGCAGCCGTTGTTTCGTCGACATGCAATAACGAAAGGGTTAGAATAAGCGTTAAGAGGAGTATGATCAGCGGAAGAACAAATGCCCGAAAAACAGCTTTATAACCTATTGACTCTTTTCCTTCGATAATCACCCGTTCATTTTCACGAAACCGGCCGGAAGAGTCGGTAACCTCCACCTGCTTCTCTTTCGCCCCGGCGGCCATGCAGGTTCCCCTGGCATGACATGCGTTGCAGGCCGACTGTTGCAGGATACGCACAGTCACCAGGCTGCCGCTGATTTTCTCAATGATTCCTTCGTGTTCGATCATGAAACGGTGGTGAAATGATTCTTTATTTCTTAAGATGCAATTGACGTGCAAAGTTAAGATTATTTTCGTGATAAGTAAAAGTTTTTTTGAGAGGCATACCGGCGGCGTATGTTTCATTCTGAGATACCGGTCTGAGATACCGGATCGGCGCATAAATCTTAATTTATCCCGGATTCCGCATTAGAAAATAAAGAATTATATTTGCTGTATAAACTCGAATAAATTACAATATCATTTTAATTCAAAACAATGAAAAATAGAATCGAAAATATGAACCCGGTAAAGAACCGTGACCATGCAAGCACGTTAGTGTGCAAGGCGGGTGGGAATATAATAAAAAGAGCGTTTTCGGCAATGTGTCTGACTTGTTTGTCGTACGGTTTATATTGTCAGGTTAGCACAGTTACAGCGTCCGAAATATTTGAAACGGAGCAGCATGTATATCAAATGCAAAATTTAAATCCTGTTGTTCTGGGTTATGCTGCGGATGCATCCATATTTTATGATGAAAATTCGGATTATTATTACGTTTTCGCGACAAATGACGGTAACAGCGGTAAAAACACCTGGCCAACCCAGGTCTGGTATTCTAAAGATTTAATTAACTGGGAGCATCGGAATGTTGAATTGCC
>JAIRSV010000154.1 GCA_031255275.1 Proteiniphilum sp. | reverse complement strand
GGATAATAGAATATTATGAATGAGCCGGTAAGTCCGAAGGCTTTGTCCGTGCTTAACAGTTAGTATACGATTGAAATTTGAATGTGCGTTTCCATCTTCCGCTTCACCACTTCCACATTATCGCATCATCACATTGTCACATTATCGTCGAGGTACTGATCCGGGCGTATCAGAGAGGCTGATCCGGATGTGTCGACTTCACCCGAAAACCGGCATTGAGGGTTTCGTACAGGTACAGTAAAAAAAGAGCAGACCGTTCGGATCTGCTCTTTTTTACTGTGTAACCTCTTCAGGCATCTAACTTCAGACTTCTAACTTCCGGCATCGGAGTCGGACAGACTTCCCGCACCGGCGGAGGGAAGTTCGCGGATATAGATGTCACGATAAGCGACCTTGCTGCCGTGCGCCTGTAACTCGATCTGCTCCACCGGGAATACAGGCTGACTCCTGTCCCAGTAATTCTCCAGTACCACGTTATCCGTCACCAGTTCGCCGTTCAGCCAGACCGAGACCCGTTCGCCCGTCATGCGGATAAAGAAGGTGTTCCATTCTCCGACCCGCTGATCGGCCACCTTCAGCGGAATGTTCGGGTTCTGCAGGTTGTTGTACAGCCCCCCGGAACCAACCTGGGCGCCTGCCTTCACGCGGGCAGTATCCCATATCTGTACCTGCGGTGTTCCGCGCAGATAGATACCGGCGTCAGGTTCGGGGCCGGGATAAAGCTTCCAGTCCGCCAGCATTTCGAAGTCTCCATACTGTTTCCCGGTACAGAGGTTATTGTATCCTTTTCCGTCGAAGATGATGTTACCCTCCTCCACTTTCCAGTCGCCGGCCATTTCCCTGTCCGCCTTCACCTGGGCGGCCGCCAGCTCTCGCGGACTCATTTTCGCCCGTTTCACGGGGTTTTCCACCAGCCCCTTCCAGCCCGTCAGGTCTTTGCCGTTGAAGAGGGAGATGAATCCCCCTTCGGCGGGATTTTCGGCCAGGTACCTGGCAATAGCCTGTCGCTGATAGTCGGCGTCGGGATTGGAGAGCGTTTCGCTTACCCTGTTCAGTATCCGGGTCGTTTCCGTTCCCGCGAAGGAGGGGTTGCCGATCGCGATATTCATCGCAGCTACGGCCGCCGTCTCCTTCAGAGCAGGTTCGTCCATGCGGGACGCCGCGAACAGCATCGCCTGATACTGTCCCGTGCTGCCGGTCAGCCGCAGTATTTCGTTTTTCTGCCTGTCGGTTCGGGCGAACAGCATTGCTTCGCGGAGGTACAGGTATTTGACTGCCCCGGTCTCTCCCGAATTGCGGATGAGGGAGATCAGCGCATTTGTCACCTTTTCGCGGCTCTCTTCGGTGCCGCGTGCGATGTCCAGCAGAGGGCCGACTGCGCGGAAGGATTTCCAGCGGGTGAGTGCGTCGAGGGCGGCGGCCTTTTCGGCGCCCGCGGCGGAGGCGTACGCTTGGGTGATCATCTCCATAGCCTCCTGCGAACCGCTGTTAGCCAGTGCCGTGTAATAGAGGTGTTTTTTCGGGGAACTTTCCATTCTCTCCGCAACCCGGACGGTCTGTTCGCTTGCCGGCAGACAGTCCAGCGCTGCGCTGATTGCCTGCTGAACGGCGGGAATCAGCGCTTCGTCCGACGCTTCGAGCAGGCGAAAGAGGTCAGGCAGATGGCTGTCTGTGACGACCTCCTTCAGCGCGCCTGCGGCGGCAGACCTTACGGTGGCGTTGTCGGCGGAGAGTTGCCGGACGACAAGGTCATACCGGCTTTTCATTCCGCGACCGGCGATGAGTTCCATGACAGCCCTCTTCCCCGTATCCCCGCAGTGCTCGAAAACGGAATCAAGTGCCGGGGAAATATCTCCGTCGAAGGCCAGCAGCGCGTTTTTCGCCAGCGCGACGGTCTCTTCGCTGTCGCTCTTCAGGAGCGTCGCCAGCGCCGTCATCGCCTCTTCGCCGCCAAGCCTGGCCAGCGAGAGGGTGACGGCCTTTTGCACCATGCCGCTGGGGGAGTCGGCCAGCCGTATGATCTGCGACACGGAAGCCTGCTGATCGTGATTGCCCAGCCAGTAGACGAGCGCCGTTTGCGTTTCCGGCGACTTGGCAGAGGCGAGCGCCCTCCGTATCAGTTCGGTCGCCTTCCTGTCGTCCTGAAACGGATAGAGGTTGAGTACGCCTGACAGGAAGGTGATGTCTCCGCCGTCTCTGATCGCATTTTTCAGAATATCCTCTCTTTTGGAGGGATACTGTTCCAGCAGCAGTTTGGCAGCCGCTATCCCGGTCTCTTTCCTGCCGAGCAGCTTTTCCGCTTCCCTTTCCACCTCCTTTTTCATGCGATTAAGTCCCGTCCTGTTCAGCCTGCCGAGCAGGGAGATGAACGACGCGGCAGCATTATCTTTCCGGTACGCATAGCCGGCATCTCCGGCCGCGTCGCCCAGCGCCTTGAGGGATTCCCCGGCGCCTGCGTTTCCCAGCGCGTTCAGCAAAGCCTTGCGCATCGTTTCCGACGGATTTTCTTTCAGGAGACTGAGCAGTACCGGTTCCGCCCCCCGGCAGCCGGCCAGTCCGACAGCGTTCACCAGGTTCAGCCTGACCTCTCCGGCGTCAGACGCCGCGAGGGCGGCCAGCAGCGCATCGCCGGCCTTCTCCGTTCCGACGGAGGCCAGTGCCCGGGCTGCGGGGTCGGAAAGGTATTCGTCCGTGAGGAAGGCTGACAGCGTTTCCACATTGTCGTCACCGGCGACTGTCGCGAGCCGGCGGATCAGGAATGCTTTCGTTTCCCTGTCCGACGGACGGCCGAGCGCCTTTTCGAGAGCGCCGGTCGCGACGCTGCGTGCAACGCTGTCGTTTGCCGTGAAGTGGATCCATCCGCTGACGGCGAAATCAAGGGCTGCGTTGCTTTCCTTTCCCGGGGGATTCATCCTGCCGATCAAATCGAGCAGACCTTCTTCGCCGGTAGCAGTCAGTTCGGTCATTATCCGGTCATATTCTCCGGGCGTGTCTGCCGGCAGCTGCGCCAGCGCTTCGGTGATGATGGTGGCGACGCTTTTCTTCTCCGGCGGCGTCTGCGCCTTCAGGCCTCCTGCCAGGGTCAGGCAGAGGCAGATGGCTGTTAGTCGTATATGCTTCATACTGTTAAGTTGAAAAATGTAGGATTGTAAGTAAAAAAATATATTCATCTTGCGGGTTTGCCGACTCGTCGGTTCACATAGCCCAGGGTGCACGGGGAGGCTGGTCGAGCAGACGGTTGGCCTCATCATCGTTCACGAAGAGTTCGTTCACGGGATCAAATTCCAGCGTCCTGTTCAGCTGAAGCGCGACCGCGCCCATATTGACAATGGTGCAGGAGCGGTGTCCGTTGATTTCGTTCAGGGCGAATTTCTGCCGGTTGCGGATACATTCGATGAAATCGGTATGCTGTACCCGCGGTTCGGGGAAGCCGGCCAGTTTCCTTTCCCAGTCGGGGATGTCGCACACAAAGTTTTTGTATACGTTGCCGTTCGGCCCGGAAATGTAGGGAGTGTCCGGCTTGCCGTAATCTCCTCCCCAGAGGATAATCCGGCAGCCGTCTTCGTAGGTGTAGGAGACGGAGCGCCATGTTCCCACCGCGTCGGGGTGCTGCTGCGGAGCGTCTACTTCCACCCTGACGGGGCTGGTGCCGTCCTTCCCCAGCAGGTACTGCACGGGGTCGATATAATGCTGTCCCATATCGCCCAGGCCGCCGCCGTCGTAGTCCCAGTATCCGCGGAAGGTCTGGTGTACGCGGTGCGCGTTGTAGGGTTTGCGGGGAGCGGGACCCAGCCACAGGTCATAATCGAGTTCTTCGGGGACGGGCTGCGGTTCCAGGTGCGTTTTCCCTACCCAGTAGAACTTCCAGTCGAAACCGGTATGCTTGCTGATGGTTACCGTCAGGGGCCATCCCAGGAGGCCGCTGTCGACCAGCTTTTTGAGAGGTTTCACCGGCGTGCCCAGTCCGTAGAACGGGTCTTTGAACCGGAACCAGGTGTTGAGGCGGAAGATGTTGCCGTGTTGCGCGATTGCTTCTCTCACCCGCTTTCCCTCGCCGATGGTACGCGTCATCGGCTTTTCGCAGAAAATATCCTTGCCTGCCCTGGCCGCTTCTACCGACATGATTCCGTGCCAGTGGGGCGGGGTGGCTATGTGGACAATATCCACGTTCCGGTCGAGGATGAGGTCGCGGAAGTCATGGTAGAGGCTGACCTTTTCGCCTATCCCTGCCGCTGCCGCCGAGAGGTGATTTCTGTCCACGTCGCAGAGGGCTACCACCCGCGTGCTGTCATACGGAATATGTTCCCGGCCCATTCCGCCCGTACCGATGATGCCCTTGGTCAACTCGTCGCTCGGGGCAATCAAGCCTTTCCCGAGCACGTTCCGGGGGACAATGGTGAGCAGCGCGAGACTGCCTGCCGTTTTTAAAAACCGTCTTCTGCCGGTTATTGATAGTTTTGACATTCTGTTGTTTTTTAGTGTGTTTAAAATAAAACGGAAGCGCCTTTCCGTGACAGGGGGAGGCGCTTCCCGTTCCTTACGTTATTCCCTGTGCGGGACGCCCGCCAGGGGAGCGGCTTCCGGGATGTTGTAAGCCCTTCTCATGTCATACGTATCGGGGCCCAGGTACAGGTCTGCGTTCATGACCTCGTCTCTGGTGACCTCCTTTCCCGTATATGCCGCCATTCGGCCCATGATGGCCACGAGCGTAGAGTTAGCCTGCTCTTCTCCGTCGTTGATGACGTTCCCGGTACGGATGGCCGTGACCAGGTTGATGTGCTCCTGCAGGAAGGGATTGGTGATGTGCCATTCCGACTGTGTATCACCTTCGGCAGGGTAGGGGTATTCCCAGAGGAGATTCCCCTTCAGGTCGAACAGCTTGCCCGCTGCGTCGGCATAGCCCTGCGCGCAGTTGATCTGTTCGACCTTTCCGTTGGAACAGCCGTCGATTTGCCTCGTGGCGCAGTGGGTTCTCATGCCGTTTTCGTACAGGTACTCGATGCTGAAGAAGTCATACTGGTCGCCGGTGACCCGCCGCTGCCGGCCGCCCCATCCGGCGGCCCGCACGGGATATTCGCCGAGGTACCAGTTCATGACATCTATCTCGTGGATGAACTGTTCCGTAATGTGGTCGCCCGACAGCCAGCAGAAGTTCGCCCAGTTCCTCAGCATATATTCCATGTCTGACCACTCCGGCCTTCTGCGACGGAACCACAGGGCGCCGCCGTTCCGGATGATGTGTGCACCCGTGATTTCACCTGTTTCGCCGTTCAGCACCCTGCGCCGCGTTTCCATGTAATCCTTCTGCACGCGGCGTATGGTTCCGCTGACGACGTTCAGCCCCGTGGCCTTCGCCCTCCTCATCGACGCCAGCACTCTGCGTACGCCTGTCGGGTCTACGGCCGCGGGCTTCTCCATAAAGAGATGCTTCCCGGCGTTTACGGCTGCCTCCACGTGCGCCGGCCTGAAGTGTGGCGGGGTGCACAGTAATACGACGTCTACGCCGGAGTCGATCACCTTTTCGTAGCTGTCGAACCCGGTAAAGCAGCACTCATCGGCTATTTCCACGCCCATCCGTTCCTTCAGCAATTCCCGGCACGCCTCTATCCTGTCCTGAAAAACGTCTCCCAGGGCAGTTATCTGCAGGTCAGGCCCTGCATTCAGGAAGTCGACTGCCGCACCCGTACCCCGGCTTCCGCACCCGATCAGGCCGGCCCTGAGCGTTTTCCCGCCGGGGGCGCGGTCGGGCAGCGCGGGTAGCGGCGCTCCTCCGTCCCCTCCCTTTTGCCGTGGCGAGCAGGCATTCAGCAAAACGGTTCCCCCGGCGCCTATCGTACTTGCTGCGGCGATCGAGCTTTTCAGAAAGTTCCTTCGCGAAAACAGCGGAGTTGATCCGCCTGCAGATGCAGCAGACGGTAAGATAAATTTTTCTTTGTTCATATTGTCGGATAGCAGATAATTATGTCTGCGAAGGTATCGGATAACGGATACCTTCGGGACGGGCGGTTTCAGCCTCCCTGTTTCAGTTTGGCCGCCCTGGCCTTTCGCTTGTTGAACCGGTACAGTCGCGGCGCCCTGTAGGGCACATCTTTCCGTACCTCGTCCAGCTGTTCCAGGCCGTAGACCAGGAGCATTTTCTTCTGAAAATTGCGGACGTCGGATTTAGTCTCGAGTACGAGGTCGTACAGGTTGCGAAGCTGCGTCATGGTAAACTTCCGGGGTAACAGTTCAAAGAGCATGTATGGCTGAAGCGTCATCTGATGGCGTATATGCTTCAGTGCCTCCCGGGCAATCTCGTTATGGTCGAAGGCAAGCTTCATGTCGGCAAGGGATTTGACGTCATACCATCGGGCGGCGGTATTTTCGGACTCGAAGATAATCTTCCGGCTGATCTTGATCAGCGCCAGGTAGCCGACGGTGACAATGCGTCCGACTTTCATTTTGGTAGTCTTCTCCAGCCAGTTTCTGTCTCTGGGATTGCTGCTCCTTTTGGGGTCTCCGAAGCTGCGGAACTGGTGCAGAAAGATGTTTTTCAGTCCCGTAAGTTCGTTCAGCACCCGTATTGCAGCCGTATCGAGGTCTTCGTCCTGATAGATGATGCTTCCGGGGAGTTTCTTGTCGCTGTAATATCCTTCCTCCTCGCTGATTGTACGTTCAATCAGTAAAATCTTCAGTTTTTCCCCGTCGAAACCGAATATCACACAGTCGACGGAGACGTGAGGGTTATATGCTAAAGTATGGTTTGCAGTAGCGTCTGTCATAAAAAAAACGTGTCGTTATTCGAAAAAAATAACTGCAAATATATGGAAATTTTCCGTAGAGACACGCTTGTCCGGGAAATCCGCAGGAAGGACTCCACAAAATTTATCCGGATATATCCGCCCCCCTCCCGTCATTCCGGAAATACTGTCCGGGAGCCGCGGAGGGGCGTCCCGAAGTTGTGGGAAACTTCCCGTTCTCCGTTAGAGGGGAACCGTAAAGTCCGGCTTCGCGGAGAAGATTATCCGGTCATTTCGGAGTCAGCGTGTTTTTCCCAGAAGCTCTTTGGTGTTGCGGGCAAACCGCTCGAATGTGGCTTTGTCTTCCGCCGAAAAGGTGAAAGTGGCGGTATCTTCCTGAAAACGGTCTACGGGCAGGACGAAGTAACCGGGATAAGTATCCCTGTCTCTGTATACCCAGCAGGGAATCGTTTCAAAGTTTTCGACAGATGTCGACTGTGAGTTTTTATTCTTGACGATGCGGAATGAGGCCAACATTCCGCCGTCGGTATGTTCCTTGCGCTGGTTGCTGATCAGGTTGCCCAGCGACCAGCAGACCGGCTTCACTTTTGCCGTATCCCCGTCATGGCAGGCAAAATATTCCACAGGCTGCACTACATGCGGATGTGAACCTATGATGACATCCACGCCCCGGCGGAAAAGGAAGGCGGCCTGTTCTTTTTGCCTTTTGTCCGGATACCGTTTGTATTCCGTCCCCCAGTGCGGAAAGGCGACGATTATATCCGCACACTTCGCCCGGGCGGTTTCTATGTCTGCCCCGATTTGTGCGGTATCGTTCAAGTTGTTGACGGAGAGCGGAGGGGCAACGCTCAACCCGTTGGTTCCGTACGTATAGTTGAGCAGTGCGATTTTTATTCCGTTAATCTCCACCATGGCCGGATAGCGTGCCATTCTGTCCTCCCCGTCCAGATATGTCCCGGCGGTTGGAACCTTCATTTCCCGAAGTTTCTCCACGGTACGCCTGACGCCTTTAGCGCCCTTGTCCGCACTGTGATTGTTGGCCAGCAGAAAGAAGTTGAAGCCTGCGTCACGGAGGGCGAGGGCGAAGCTGTCGGGGGCGCAGAACTGCGGATAGCCCGTATAGGGCGCTCCGGCAAGGGTCGTCTCCAGGTTGACAATGGTGAGGTCTCCCTCGGCCAGAATATCTTCCAGGTACCGGAAGCAGCCTGAAAAGTCATATTCGCCCGTTTGCGGATTTTTCGCCCGCGTTATTTGCGGCCCGTGCGCCATCGCGTCGCCGGCCACAATCACGCGGACAACCGTCAGGGAATCTTCCCGTACGGGAATGTCCACGGTCTGCGCCCTGGGGGAATGGCAGGATGACAGACCCAGGAGTAAATGGATGACTATGCCTGTAAAAAGGTTGCAGGACGGGCGATAATTCTGTGCCGACGGGGCGGTTTGCCGGATGACTTTCATATTTTCAGTTGTTCCTTAATGCTGTTTGGTGTATGCGATTGCGTTGCGTGGCAGCGCCGCTGCCTGTCTCATAACGCTCTTTCAGTGCGATATGTTGCGGAACCGGTCATGTTTTTCGCCCGACGGCCGGCACTGTTTTAAATTTCCTTCCGGAATTCGACGCCGTCATGAATGGGATTGACCCTGTTTCCGGCAGTTCCGGCGATCCGTATCAGCCATTTCACGGACGAGGCGAACAGTGTCTAATATGTTGATTTTATGCTGTGAAAGAGGATTCCCTTTATTTTGTGTCAGCGCCGTTTTGTTATTTTTAAGTTTCTTTTCGGCCGGGTTTTTAAAAAAGTGTCTACATTTGCACGCATAAGTATGTGTACATTTTACAGTAATGAGATGTTTGAGAATGAATTATCTGTGAACTTTTTTCGATATATTTACCTGAAAATGTCGCGTGAACGGCAGAATGTGATGTTGTGGCAATGTAACTGTGCGCTGTCGCGCTCCGAAATCGCTGACGGCACTTTTTCGTTCGTCGGGGCGGGAGCACCCGCCCCGACGAGCGAAAAAGAAAACAGGGCAAGGCCATGCCTTGCCCGTACATTATATATGGCCGTCGCATAGCGACGGAATGTGGGTAGAAGCTGTATCGTTCGTCGGGGCGGGTGCTCCCGCCCCTTGCCACTCGGGCGCTCCCCGAGCTGGTGGTGGGAAGCCTCCCGGAACCGTTGGGACAGGTCCCGGAGCCTTTGGGACACGTCCCGGAGCCGTTGGGCCACGTCCCGGAGCCTGTGGGCCATG
>JAIRSV010000141.1 GCA_031255275.1 Proteiniphilum sp. | reverse complement strand
TTTACTAATGCAGTCCGGATGGCTTCCAGGTTTACTTTCGACGGAACTTGCAGATCTTTTGCGCCGTTCAACGCTAAAACGGGACATTGTACTTTCTCCAAATCTTCGGCAGGATTATGTTTCAGAAAATACATCAGCCAGGGACTTGTCAACGCTCCGATTTGCGCGCTGATAAACTTCTCTTCGCTCATGCTTGACGGCAGCGCTGCCGGATATGCCGCAATCAGTTCCCTGATATGCGCCGCCACGGCGGTCTGCAACTCTTCCGGATCGGTTGTCCGAAGCGCCAGGTCATAAACGCTGCGACTGTGTGACAGGATGATCTGCAAATGCTCTTCGCTCGTACCCGACGCTCTGTTGATGGCTTCGCTCTGAAGCAGGAGGAGTTCGTTTCCCTGAATCCCCGTGCCGGCCAGCAGGACAATGAACGCGATCTCTTTTGACCGTGCGGCTATCATCGGCGCAATATTGCCGCCTTCGCTGTGTCCGATCAGTCCGATCCGTTTCCTGTTGATCTCCTTTCGCGTCAGCAGGTATTGCACGGCAGCCTCCGCGTCATCTGCGAAATCGGCGGTCGTCGCGTTCCGGAAATCTCCCGACGACTTGGCCGTTCCCCTGTCGTCGAAACGCAGAACGGCGATCCCGTTCCGGGTCAGATAATCGGCGATGACAAGAAACGGTCGGTGTCCCGCCAGCTCCTCGTCCCGGTTCTGCGCCCCGCTGCCGCTGATCAGGACGACGGCCGGAAACTCTCCTCCGACGCGGGGCAAGGTCAGCGTTCCCGCCAGACGGATGCCGGCTTCCCGGTTCTCAAACGAAATCTCCTCTTCGATATACGGACGGGGCTTCTCCGGATCCTGTGGACGGCGAGGTTCTTCTTTTTCGACACTCTCCCGTGTCAGATTCATCGGAAAGGACTGTCCCATTTGCCTGAACGTCCCCGTAATAATTCCGTCGTCGCCCAAAGACCCTTCGTACTCAAGGCCTGCGCCGGCAACGGATAGCGTCAGGACGCGATGTTCATACTTCACCGCTGTGACCGGAATGTCTTTGGCATTTTGGTCGGGACTGTCCATCGTGGCGGAATAGCCGTTTCCCGACTTGCTGAGATGGAATACCAGTCGCAACTGTGTGCCCTGAACTTTCAGGACGCCATTCCAGTCCCCCGTAATATCCTCTCCCCATAAGGTGAATGATGCAAAAATCAGTGTAAGCAGTAATGCGGATGTTTTCATTTTCATGTTGAATTGCTTTTAATAAAATCAGGTGGGGCAAAGATAACACAATTTATCATTAGTCTTCCGGCGAAACCGGCATTTCCGATACGCCCGTATTTGCGCCTCAAACATTCCCGTAAGCGTATTGATACGGAAAAAGAGATGGTATTTACTTTTGAGACGGCTTCAATTGAGTGACGGCCGAGGGATCGTCGGGAAAAAGCGGCAGACATACCGGCACCCTTACGAGCGGACCGGTAGCTCTTCTGAAAATGCCGTGCATGTACGCCAGCGCCATGCCATAATTAGTCACCGGCACGCCCGCCTCGATAAACGGACGAAGCCGGTTGAGCAACTGTTTGCGCGTGATCATGCAGCCGCCGCACTGGATGACGAGGGCGTATTCCCGCACATCCTCCGGAAGCGCCGAGAGACCGGAAATGAATGTGAATTGCAGTTCCTTCCCGGTGAACTGCCGCAGCAGTGCCGGTATTTTCACCCTGCCGATGTCGTCGCAGCGCGTCTGATGCGTACAGCTCTCCAGCAGCAGGACGCGGTCGCCGTCTCTGAGGCGCGGGATGTGTGGCGTACCCTCCATAAAGGCGTTGAAGTTGCCCTTCCGGCGGGCGAAGAGGATGCTGAAGCCCGTCAGCGGAATATCCTCCGGAAAGGCCTTTGCCGCAATGTCGAACACGGAACTGTCGGTAATCACCAGCGCCGGCCTGATGCCCAGCTTCAGGAACTCCTCGATCTCGCTCTCCCGCACCACCACCGTCAGGCACCGGTTATCCAGCGCGTCGCGGATGACCTGGTTCTGCGGCAGGATCATCCGCCCCTCCGGCGCCTCGCTGTCGATGGGCGTGATGAGCAGCACCACATCCTTTGGCCGTACCAGGTCGCCGATGAGCGACCCGCCCCGGAGGGCGCCCGGCGGGATGATGCGCTTCAGCGCAGCGATCAGCCTCTCCCTGTCCGCCGGGTTGACCGTGCTGAAGTCGATGACCTCCGCGTCGGAATGTTGCCCGATCGCCGTTCTCGTAATAGCGGCAATCTTGTCGATGTCATTCTTGTTATGGGCAATGAGGCAGGGGACGTTATTCTTTCCGAACCGGTCGATCAGCTGCACCTCATAGTCGCCAAACTGATTGCCGGCAATCAGCAGGATAGCACAGTCAACCCGCAGGATCACCTCCTGCGACTTCCGGATCCTCTTCTCCCCGATCTCCCCCAGGTCATCAATCCCGGCCGTATCTATCAGTATGGCCGGGCCGATGTCAAAGATTTCCACCGACTTCTTCACCGGATCCGTCGTCGTTCCCGCAAACTCGGACACAATGGAAATATCCTGCCCGGTAAGCATGTTGATCAGCGAACTCTTTCCCGTATTCCTGCGTCCGAAGATGCCGATATGTAAACTGTTTATTTTCATCCCTTCACACACATTTAATCCGTTAATCCGTCCGTCGGCGCCTCAGCCTCTCCGCTACCGGTAAAGATCCCTTTCTCCCTGCCTGATCCTGCCGATCTTTTCCTGCATCTCATTCCGCAAATGCTCGCTCATCCCGTCCAGATTCTCGGCGATGACCTTCCAACCCCTTTCCGCCGTCCGGGCAGGCGCATAATCCACAAGATACTCCGCCAGCGTCAGTATGGCGTTAGGCGTGCAGTACCGCTTGATGAAGCCGGGAACGGAAAATTCCATAAAATGCTCGCCCGTACGCCCCAGACGATAGCAGGCCGTGCAAAACGAGGGAAGCATCCCCTGCAGCAGCAACTCGTCCACCACCTCATTCAGCGAGCGATCGTCGTTGATGCGAAACTGACTCCTGTTCAGGTTAATATTCCTCTGTTCGGAAACATAGCTGCCCAGCTCTATTTTTGTCCCCCCGTCAATCTGCGACACGCCATACCGTATCAGCTCGTTGCGCAACTCCGCCGGCTCGCGGGCCGTAAGAATCAGCCCCGTATAAGGCACCGCCAGACGCAGAACTGCCACCAGCCGGGCAAATTCACCGTCGGAAGCAAAGTAATGCCCCCCCATCCTCAGCATCGAAGCGTCCTTGATCCGGGGAAACGAGATCGTATGCGGCCCCACGTTATAGCACGCCTCCAGGTGACTGGCATGACGCACCAGTCCCATCACCTCGAAACGCCAGTCATAGAGACCTATCAGCGCCCCGATTCCCACATCATCCAGCCCTGCCTCCAGCGCCCTGTCAAGCGCCGTGAGCCGGGCATCATAATCCGCCTTCTTCCCCTGCGGATGATAAATCGCATAAGCTCCCCGGTGATAAGTCTCCTGAAACACCTGATAAGTACCGATACCCGCCTCCTTCACCAGACGGAAACCCTCCAAATCCAGCGGCGCCGCATTAATATTCACCCGCCGGATCTCCCCGCGACCCTTTTTCACAGTATAAGCAGTCCTCACCGCCTCTGCGATAAACTCAGGCCCATACTCCGCATGTTCTCCGAAGACCATAATCAGCCTCTTCTGCCCGCACTCCTCCAGCGCCTCCACCTCTTTCACCAGCTCGTCGTGCGACAGCGTCTTGCGCACCTGCTCCCTGTTCGAGGCCCTGAAGCCGCAGTAAGCACAGTTATTGGCACACTTGTTCCCCACGTAGAGCGGAGCAAACAGCACGATACGGTTCCCGTACACCTCCGTCTTAAGCGCCCTGGCCCCCTCCATGATAAGCCCTTCAGACTCGTCGCCGGTCGCATTGATAAGGACGGCCGTCTCCTCCAGGCTCAGGCGGTTTTTAGCCAGCGACTTGTCAATGACCCGGCGCACCCTTTCGGGCGACGACGGCGTATTATCCAAAAAAGCCCGGATCTCACCCTCGTCCACAAACGGCTGCATGGGAATATCCGGAATACGATAAGTTTCGGGAGTAAATTTCATACGGAAACAGTTTCTTTTTTTGCGTGCAAAGATAACATTATCAGACAGATTTTGCTCCATCGCCATGAATAAAATTTCCGACCTGATGAAAAATATATACCTTTGTAACCCTGAATAATTTTGCTCATCAGATAAACAATCCGGGCACAAACAGCCGGAAAAGATCAGCAAAAAACAGTCTGAATGTAATAATTAAACTTTAATATGTCGGAAATAAATCTCAGCGGCCTGGGCGTGGCCCTAATCACACCCTTCGGAGAAGATAATTCCATAGATTACGCAGCCCTTTCGCAACTGGTGAAATTTCACCTCGAAAGCGCCACCGATTACATAGTAGCCCTTGGCACCACGGCCGAAAGCCCCACACTCTCGAAGCAGGAAAAGCGCTCAGTGATACGCTTTATCACAGAGCAGACAAATCATAAGATTCCGGTAATAGCCGGCGTCGGCGGCAACAGCACAGCCGACGTAGCCGAAGAACTTGAAACCGGCGACTTCACCGGCGTCAGCGCCATACTCTCCGTCACCCCCTCCTACAACAAGCCCCCGCAGGAAGGCCTTTACCGGCACTATCGCACCCTGTCACACGCATCGCCGCTCCCCCTCATCCTCTACAACGTGCCCGGCAGGACAGGCGTGAATATGACGGCCGAAACCACTCTGCGCCTGTCGCGCGACTGCAGCAATATTATCGCCGTAAAAGAAGCCTCGGGCGACCTCCGGCAAATCAAAGCAATCATAGACGGCGCCCCGGAAGGATTCAGCGTCATTTCGGGCGACGACAGCATCACAGCCGACGTAATCGCGCTCGGCGGGACAGGCGTGATCTCCGTCTTTGCAAACGCCTTTCCCCGTGAGATGGCATGGCTGGTAAGAAGCGCCCTCGAAGGCAATGCCACCGAAGCGCGTCGCAAGATGAACGATGATTTCGGCACCCTGTTCCGCCTCATGTTCGAGGAAGGCAATCCCGCGGGAGTAAAGTGCCTGCTCCACCTGATGGGAATGATTCGCAACAGACTGCGTCTACCGCTGGTACCCGTGAGCGAAAAGACGCTCCGGGAGATAGAGACGGAACTTGTCCGGTTGACACGAGAAAAACCTGTTCAGGGAGGGTAATGTTACCCTCCCCTTTTTTTGCACACCCCCCGGCATGTTTTCTAAAGAAGCTTCATTAATGGACAGTGGAAAGTTGACAGTTGAAAATGTTTTGAAGAGCGCCAAAAACAACCAGCTCGGGGAACGCCCGAGTGGCAAGGGGCGGGAGCACCCGCCCCGACGAACGATTTCTTTAATAAGCGATTTCTTTGCTAATTGTCTGCACTGTGATTCTTCTGATTTACGTGATTTACATGATTTACATAACCAATGCGCCAAAAACAACCAGCTCGGGGAGCGCCCGAGTGGCAAGGGGCGGGAGCACCCGCCCCGACGAACGATTTCTTTATTAAGTGATTTCTTTA
>JAIRSV010000134.1 GCA_031255275.1 Proteiniphilum sp. | reverse complement strand
CTATTTCGCCCTCCGATGGCAAAACACCCGCGGCGAAAAAGGCCCCTGGAGCGAAATCCAGAGCGCAATAATTCCGTAAACGATTTGAAATTTATTCGAGAAACTCTGCCCACGCCATCATCGAGACCGGATACGCTACAATTCCTCCGACAGTATTACCTGCAACAGAAACGTTGCATTGAGGTTTCGGGAAACGCCCCGCTGTATTTTATAACTGTACTGCTCCTCCTCCGACAGGGAAATCTCAAAACAGCTGTTCTGAAACAGTGCCGGCAATTCATTCTCCAGTTCGGCCAGTGCGAGGTCGTGGGTAGCGATGATTCCCGTGACCGGCAATTCCGTCATTTTCTTCAGAAACAGTATCGAGCCGTCGAGTTTGTCCCTCGAGTTGGTACCCTTCAGCAACTCGTCCAGGATAATCAACGTATGGCGGTGCGAACGGCAATAACGTATCAATTCCCTCATTCTCTCCAACTCGGCCTTGAAATAGGACGTCCCCGACGAGAGGTCGTCCGTGTTGCGCATACTGCTAAAAAGGTTGAAAAGCGAGAAAACGAACTTCGAGGCGCAAACATTCATGCCGTTGACCGCCAGAATATAATTGGCGCCCACCGTGCGCAGAAAAGTGCTTTTTCCGGCCATATTTGCCCCCGTGACAATCAGGAAAATCCTTTTGCCTATCCGTATATCATTGTCCACCCGTTTTTCTTCGGGGATGAACGGGTGTCCCAGCCCGGAAGCATCTATGAGCGCGTCCGCATCCTCCGCAATCACAGGCCGGGTGAATCCGGGCAGATTAAACATATAAGTGGCCTGCGATACGCGCGCCTCCATCTCGGCCAGCGCACCAATCCACGACCGGATATGGTGCAGATACGCCTCCTTCCAGCGGTAAAACCGGCGCAACAGAAACAAATCCCTCAGAAAAAAACCGTTGAGCAACACGAGAATATACGCATTGTGCCGCTGGTCGAATTTCTTCAGCAGAGAGGAAAGCTCCCTCAGCGCCTCGCGGGAATTGTGGACGCCAAACAGTTTTTCCTTTACCTCCCTGTTCCGTCCGGCGTCGAAAGTTTCATTATACACAACATCCAGAAGGCGAGCGTGAATCAGGGTATTTTTGTGCAGAAAGCCCATATCGGCGCCAATTCTGTTCAACTCCTTCGCAAATATCATCGGGACGAAAAGCTGCATCACAAACAGCGAAGCGGGCAGCGACCAGGGCACCCCCCCCAGTCGCGCCAGCAATCCCGACGCCAGCGAGAGCGTTATGGAGATACAGATAAGAACTAATCCCGCTTTGGAAGTCAGCAGAGAATTGCTGTTTCCGCCGTCGGCGCTTATCCGCGCACAATCGCCCCCCTCCCCGTCAAATCCCTTGCAGACGGCCATGAAACGGTGCCGGAAACCCTCCATCCGCGAAAGTTCCGCGAGCGACTCCTGCCTTGCAGCTATCTCCTCCCCGCTGTCGGGAATCGAACTCAGCTTTTCGGCCAGAACAGAAGCAGCCTCCGGTGTTACCGTCCTGTTCATCATGTGATAAATGGAGTTTTCCCCAAAAACATCCATATCGTAAGAATACGGATGTTTCCTGTCGATAAAGCGTTCCCCGTCGTCAAAAGGGCGGTAGTCCCCGTTCAGGAACGATATTTCACCGGCATATACGTCATTCAACGCCTCATGGTACGCCCTCTTATGCAGATAAAGCTCATCCCGTTTGCAGAGCAGAAAGAAAATCACGAACGAAAGCGCAGCAACAGCAAAACCCGCCGTCCCGTCCCACTCCGACCGGAAGGCCGCCACCGCAAGAGAAACACCCGCGGCGAAAAACAAAAGTTTCAGGAAAGGGATTATCCTCAAGCGAGATTTCACCCCGTCCAGCACCCCTGTATTCTCCTCTATTTTCTTTCTGTAATACTCTCCGTTCATTTTTCCGGTTGGTAAATCCATACAAATTATTTTATTGAACCGTAGTCAGTTATTTTTAAGTTTTTTATATACCAGGTTAAGTGAATCTATTTTTCACTGATAATTACTGTTGTATTATTTTCCAGCGAATAGCGTATCGGCGAGACAAACGCAATTAACTGTAATACGCTTTCCATGTTGTTATTTTTGATTGTTCCTGAAAAACGGATATTTTTCAGTTCGCCGGAAGCAAATTGCACTTGGATATTGTACATCCGTTCCAGTACTTTTGCTATATCCTCGAGGCGTTCCTGATCGAACGACAACTGATTGTTAACCCACGAAGTATTTATTTCCGCATCCGGCAACAGGCTTTTGGTAAATAGCCCGTTGCCTTTGGTAAAAGTTAGCTTTTCGTTCGGCTCCAGTATTTCCGACCGGAACGGCAAGTTTACCCGAATACTGCCTTCCAACAATGTAGCCGCAATATAATTATCATCAGAATAAGCCTTGACGTTGAAACTTGTGCCCAAAGCTTCAACAGAAATATCGTTCGCCTTTACAATAAAAGGCCGCTTTTCATCCCTGCTCACTTCAAAATAGGCCTCTCCCTGCAAATAAACAACCCGTTCTTTCCGATTGTATGCTTTATCGCAAATCAGCGAGCTTGCGGAATTAAGCCACACATGCGTACCGTCCGGCAGTTGCATTTCCACTTTTTGCCCCGTCTCCACTTGTACCGTCATTTCATCTCTGCTTTGTCCGGACTTATTTTCAAAATAATAATAGACTAATCCTGCACAAAGCAACGGTATCAGTATTGAAGCAGCAATGCGCCACCCCTTTTTCATCAGAAAATGTTTCTTTGGCAAGGTAGCCGAAGCAGTACTAATTTCAGACTGTAGCTGTCCTCGCAATTTTGACCATATCCGGTCTTCTATCTCTTTTTCCGAAGAGGTGGCCGCCAATTCCCATTTTTCGTCATACAAGCCGGCAAGCATCTCTTCTGCATCCGTTTGCATCAACAGTTCTTTCAGGCGGGATACTTCACTGACGCTTATCCGTCTGTGGTGAAATTTTTCTATTAATACAGTCAGCTCGTTTTTCATTCGTCTCTGCGTTTATAGATTGTATATACGTGAGAAGTGCGTTTTCCTAACAACAGCCGAAATTATTATGACTGTTTAACGTTTTTCAAATACAAAAAAGAACAGCGAAAACGATGTAGTCTTTAAGATGTTTGCGGAGATACTCTAAGGAACGTCTGATTTGCATCTCAACGTTCTCTTCCGAGATAGAAAGCCTCGCAGCGATTTCCTTATTGCTTAAATCTTTCGTAAAGCGCAACAGGTATATTTTTTTGCGTGCTTCGGGGAGTTGGTTTATTAGGCGGAGAATGGTTTCTTCCAGCATGTCGGCATCAATAGTCTCTTCGGTGGAAAAGTCTTTTTCGTTTTGTTTTTTACGGATATGGTCTTCGTAACGGTACGACAAGACCATTTTTTCCGTTTCCCGAAAAACCATATTTTTTGCAATCGCATACAGGTAAGCCGCGAAATTCTTTTCAGGAACAATATTCAGCCGATGTTCCCAAACCGACAGGAAAACATTTTGGGTAATATCTTCCGCTAAAATTTTATCGCATAGTGTATTTTCCACGAAATGGTAAATTTTCGCATTGTATTTTCTGAAGACAATCTCGAAAGCGCTTTCGCTTCCCTGCTTTAACGCATATAATACCCGGATGTCCATATCATGATTGTCGGCCATCGAAATAATATTTTGGAACAAATATAACAGAAATTTATAGATTGAGTGAATCAGTAGTTGAAAAATTTAGATAAATAAAGGTAAGTTCATTATTCCTCTCCGCTGTTTTCTCTATAATCACATTATTACTATCTTTGCATCCGCAAACAAAAAATGGAATCAGTACAAGATGGCTAAAGAATTGAAGGAGCTTACGCCCCGCAGTAAAGACTACTCCCAGTGGTATCTCGATTTGGTGATCAAGGCCGAACTGGCCGAAAACTCCGCCGTGCGCGGCTGTATGGTAATCAAACCCTACGGTTACGCGATATGGGAGAAGATGCAGCGTCAACTGGACGATATGTTTAAGGATACAGGACACGTGAATGCCTATTTTCCGCTGTTCATTCCCAAATCCTTCCTCAGTCGCGAAGCCGACCACGTGGAGGGTTTCGCCAAAGAGTGCGCAGTAGTAACGCACTACCGTCTGAAAAACGCGCCCGACGGCAGCGGCGTAGTGGTTGACCCCGAAGCCCGGCTGGAAGAGGAACTGATCGTACGCCCCACCTCGGAAACCATTATCTGGAGCACTTACAAAAACTGGATACAGTCATACCGCGACTTGCCCCTCCTCATCAACCAGTGGGCAAACGTGGTGCGCTGGGAAATGCGTACGCGCCTCTTTCTCCGCACGGCCGAATTTCTCTGGCAGGAGGGACATACCGCCCACGCCACCAAAGAGGAGGCCGTGGAGGAAGCCCGGCAGATGATTGACGTCTATGCCGAATTTGCCGAAAAGTATATGGCCATGCCGGTAATAAAAGGACTGAAATCAGAATCCGAACGGTTTGCCGGCGCCGTCGACACCTACACCATCGAGGCGCTGATGCAGGACGGAAAGGCCCTGCAGTCAGGCACATCCCACTTCCTGGGGCAGAACTTCGCCAAAGCGTTCGACGTACAGTTTGCCGACCGGAACGGAAACCGCGACTTCGTATGGGCCACATCCTGGGGCGTTTCCACCCGGCTGATGGGCGCCCTCATCATGTCACATTCCGACGACAGCGGACTGGTGCTTCCCCCCAGACTGGCACCCTATCAGGTGGTCGTTGTTCCCATTTACAGAAACGAAGAACAGTTGCGGCAAATCGACGAAAAGGCCGCCGGCATCATAACGCGGCTGAAATCCCTCGGCATCAGCGTGAAATACGACAATTCCGACAACAAAAAGCCGGGATGGAAATTCTCGGAATATGAACTCAAAGGCGTACCGGTACGCCTCGCCATAGGCGGACGCGACCTGGAAAACAATACCGTCGAAGTAGCCCGCCGCGACACCCTCACCAAAGAGACGCTGTCGTGCGACGGCATCGAGACCCGCATCCAATCGCTGCTCGACGAGATACAGGAAAACATTTGCCGAAAAGCGGCCGACTTCCGCGCCTCGCAGACCCGCGAGGTAAATTCTTACGAAGAATTTAAGGAAGAGATCGAAAAGGGCGGCTTCCTGCTCTGCCACTGGGACGGAACGCCCGAAACGGAAGCACGTATCAAGGATGAGACCAAAGCCACCATCCGCTGCATACCGCTCGACGGCGACAAAACGCCCGGCAAATGTATGGTGACGGGCAAACCCTCGACGCAACGGGTACTGTTCGCCCGCGCTTACTGAAAACTTCAATCCTGCATGGCATCTGCAAAAAACTGGATATCCGCCTTTCGTCTGCGGACGCTTTTCCTGGCGGCCGCCACCGTCGTCCTGGGAAGCGGACTGGCCCTGCACGAAAGGAGTTTCAGCGCGACCGTCTTCATTCTTTCACTACTGTTAGCCGTCTCCATTCAGATACTTGCCAACTTGGCCAACGACCTGGGCGATTTCCAGAAAGGAACGGACATCACCGGCCGCCGACAGGGGCCGCCTCGCGCCCTGCAAAGCGGCAGAATTTCCCCACGGGAGATGAAACGGGCTATCGCCGTCGTCCTGGTCGTCTGCATCGTCACCGGCCTTTCTTTAGTACTGAACATTCCCCGGCCGGCCGCGGCCGTACTAATCGGCCTGGGCGCCGCCGCCCTCCTCGCCGCCCTCTTCTACACGCTGGGCAAACACGCCTACGGCTACAAAGGCTGGGGCGACCTTTTCGCCTTCATTTTCTTCGGCCCCGTGCCGGTCGCAGGCGTCTATTTTCTCCATACGCACGCGCTTGACCTTCGACCGCTCCTGCCCTCCGCCGGCATCGGGCTGATCAGCGCCATGATATTAAACATTAATAATATGAGGGACGCCGAGAACGACCGCGCCTCGGGAAAAGCGACCCTCGCCGTGAAGCTGGGCATCCGCCGGGCAAAGATATACCACGCGGGACTGACCCTCGCCTCCTTCCTCTGCTTCCTCGGTTACAACGTCCTGTACGAACCGCTTTGGTACCGCAATCTCTATCTGCCCGTTTTTCTCCTTCTGTTCAGAATACTCCACGATGTGCGCCGAAAGAGCGGGCAGGCGCTCGACCCCTGTCTGAAATTCACCGCACTGTCGGGCTTTCTGCTCGCAATCGCCTTCGCGGCGTGCATCAACATATAGGTACCGCACCTTTTCCGGTTATTTTCGTTAACTTTGCCGAAGAAACAAATAATAAGTATGGGCACAATTCGATTCGATTCCCCGTTCAACAGAGAAGTTTTTATCCGTTCCAACCGTATTTTTTGGAATTATACCTGGCGTAAAGCAAAAAAACTGTTATGGATATACGTTGTTTTTTTCGTCATTTTCACAGGGCTTTGGATACTGAACGGCGCAGAACGGGGCTACCTCTTTCTCCTTATGCTTATCTCCTTTTGCGGACTGTTTTCATCCTGTATAAGAATGTTCACTTCCGGAAAAACGCATACTGAAAAAACAAAAAAACAGGCCGACTTCTATGAAAAAGCCGATTCGATATATATTATCGAAATATCGGAAGAGTCGGTAACATTTCAGGATTTTCAGGCCAGTATAAATCTTAAATGGTCTGAATTTGAATACTACACAGTCTATAAAGAGCATATTATACTGATCCCCCACAACTATTATAT
Source organism: Proteiniphilum sp. (assembly GCA_031255275.1). Taxonomy (GTDB): domain Bacteria; phylum Bacteroidota; class Bacteroidia; order Bacteroidales; family Dysgonomonadaceae; genus Proteiniphilum. The sequence continues at coordinate 4,915 of JAIRSV010000134.1, read as the reverse complement.
ATCGGGCGGACTGCTTATCGACAAAAATGTCGCCGGCGAAAAGTACACGCAAGCGCTCGAATTCTTAAAAGACAGACTGACATACCGGAAAGCGTAACGGTTCAATAAAATAAACAGAAAATAATAATGAAACAAATCAACCCCGCAGCCGACTGGCTTATCCGCCTTATGAAAGGCGCCCTCGTAGGAATCGGATTCATCCTCCCCGGACTCTCGGGAGGCGTACTGGCCGTCATCTTCGGCATCTACGACCCGCTCATCCGATTTTTGGCCGACATTCGGAAAAACTTCCTGAAAAACCTGCTATACTTCCTTCCGGTAGCAATCGGCGCAGCCATCGGCATCGTTCTTTTCGCCGTAGTAGTGGAAAAGGCCTTCGGCAAATACGCCGCACTGTTCGTCTCCCTCTTCGTGGGATTCGTCGCGGGAACCTTCCCCTCCCTCTACAAAACGGCCGGGAAGCAGGGACGGAAACCGTCCGATGCAGGTATCCTCATCATCACCGCGATTGCCATTTTCGCGCTGATGCTGGCGGGAGGACGACAGCTCACCGAAGTAACTCCCAACATCCCGGTATGGCTGGCGTCGGGACTGCTGATGGGACTGGGACTGATCGTCCCGGGAATGAGTCCCTCCAATTTCCTTATCTACTTCGGACTTTACGACAGGATGGCCACCGGCATCAAAGACTTCGATTTCGGCATCATCATCCCGCTCGTCATCGGGTTTATCGCCTGCGTACTGCTTTTCGCCAGATTGGCCTCCTGGCTTTTCCGGAAATATTACTCCGGCATGTACCATTTCATTCTGGGGATGGTAGCCGGTTCTTCGCTCGCCATTTTTCCCACGGTAGTCTTCCCGGCATTCACGGCCGAACAGCTTGCCGCGGCGGGACTAAGTTTCCGGGGTGCGTTCCTTCCGAGTCTGTTGCTTTTCGTGGTCGGCGCCGTCGCCTCCTGGCTTTTCAGCAAAGTTGAAGAAAAATACCCGCGGGAAGAGATTTTTTAGAGAAACAGATCAGCAGGCCGTTTTTATCGACGAAACGGACTTCCGACCCGACAAACCATTTAATCAGCCCCATAATCGTCCGGCAAAACGACAATCAATCAGGCCGGAAGATCATTTTCCCGTTAAACTTTTGTCCGCCTCCGCGCGTCATAAGGGCAAATCATATATTTATTCACTTATTTAAAAGAAATCCGTATTTATGAAGAAAATTGTAATCATGGCACTTGTAGCCATATTCGGACTGAGCTTCACGCTTTCGGCCCAGAACGGCGGAAGAAACGGGCGGGACAATACCCGTACGGGATGGAGCGCAAAGGACCGTGCCGACAGCATGGAGAAAGAGCTGGGACTGACCGCTGACGAGAAAGCAAAAGTGCAGGCATTGTTTGAAAAGCAGGACGCCAAACGCGCCGAACAGCTTACCCAACAGCGCGACAAAAGAGAAGAACAGTCCCAGGACCGCGCCAAACGCCGCGAAGAGATGCGGGCTTCGCTTGAAAAGGCGATTGCCGAAAGCGATGCCGAACTGGAAACCATTATCGGAAAGGAAAAAATGGATCAGTGGAAACAGTATCGTGCCGACCGGCAGAAAGAGATGCGTGACCGGATGAGCGACAGACGCGGCCCCCGTTCAGGGACGCCGAGGAGAGCGAAAAATCAGTAGAAGAAAGTGCAGAAGCAGTTAGAATTCGGGGCCGTCACGCAGTTAATTCCCAATTGTGAGACGGCCTCTCTGTTTGCGGGAACAACATCCCCGGCCGCGTTAACCATCCATCCGGGGGAGGAACATTTCACTTATCCGTATAATACTTTTCGCAGATCTGTCGGAACGTCGACGTGGCCTTAAACCGTTCGAGCCAGCCGTTCAGACTGTCCAGCAGCACGGGCGAATCCTTCCGCACCGCCCACGACTCCAGTTGCGTGAAACTGACGTCAGTCTCAATATCTATCTCCGGCAGGAACTTCGCCAGGCGCAGGGCCATTTTCCCGTCGCACACCGTGAAGTCTATATCGCCCGACGCGACCATTATCACCAGCTGTTCGGCCCCGTAAGCGGGGTCGCTTGCAATAAAGATGGTATCACCCATCTCGCGGGAAAGATTGTTCAGCCGCAGGATGACGGGCGAATCGTCTGCCACGTGAACGGTTTTCCCGGCCAGGTCGAGATGACGGCGAATCGGTTCCGCGCCGTCGTTATACTCCCGTTTCCTCTGCACCAGCACCTGCTTGTTCAGCATGAGGGGTACGGTGAAGGCGCAGACGTCTTTCAACTGCACGTTGACGGGGATGTTACGGGCTATCAAATCGTAACGCACTGCCGAGAGACCTTCCAGATTCTCCTCAAGACTGTTTTCCAGAAAGAGATTCACCCGTATGCCCCACGCCTTCTCGAGGGCAAGGAGCATTTCCCGCTGAAAGCCTGTCAGGGTATCACCCGAAGCATATAATCCGATGCTGTTGTAGTCTGTCACCACGTTCAGTTCGCCCGAAGCCATTATTTCGGCATAATCGCGAGGGTGCGGCCGGGTGTTTCCCGAAGATTCCACGGCCGTTCTGAGCATCATCATCACCGCCAGGGCAAGGAGCAGCAAAAAGAAATAAAGAAGTAAACGCTTTCGGTAATGCAAATTTCCGGAAGATTAATTGTGTAAATTCAGCGAGACGCCTATTCTCAGGATGGCGGGGTTGACCGGATAACCCGGCAGCGAAAAATATTCCTTGGGATTTATGAACTGCGAGGCTGCGTTATAATACATCACGTAGAAACGTGCCTGCTTCAGGTGCATGTTGGCATAGGCGGTGGCGATGGGATAGTCGCCGATCTCCCTTTCGCGCTGATTGTAAAACTGCAGCAGTGCCGGCTCGTAGCCGGGCGCAAAATATCGGGTGTGATAATGTGCGTCCACGCCCAGTTGCAGGGTAAGTTCATTCACAATCTTCGTCTTCAGATACATGTTGGAATAGAGGCTGAAGGCGGGCACGGGTATCACTTTCTGATTGCTTGATGTCTGGAATACCGCATGGTTGTCCCAGTTAAATACGCCGAAATGCAGGTTTTGTTCCACGCGTACCGTCAGCAACTGCACGTTGTCACTCTCCTGCGCAATCTGCTTTTGTTCGTCGTAATAGATGAGATTCTGCAGATTTTCCACACCCATTCCCAGCGTCGTATTCGTAAACGGTATGTGCAGCCGGCCTCCCACGTAGACCCGGCGGATGTCGCCGAGATTGCGGTTCCAGCGGAAGTATTTCGAATAATAGTTTTCTTCCAGGTATTTAGGCTTCAGGTTCTTGATATAGGCATGTGCCGAGAGGGCGGTGCGCTTTCCCGCAATATAGAAGCCGGTCTCCACGTCGCCCTCCGCCCTGAACTCTCCGAGGTTGGCTCCCAGCACTCCGAGGTCGGCGCGGATATTGAACAGGAGGTTTTCACCCTGCTGTTTGTTCAGCACGCCGCCTATGGTGACGGCGCTTTCGCGGTGATGCGTCATTCCCGGCCCCAGGCTGTCTCTCATGGCATAGTTGCGCAGGTCGTGCTCCAGAAAGGCAGTCAGTCCGAATTTCACCCATTCCCTGAATCCTTCCCGCAGGCTGAGGGAAATGCAATTCTTGAGTGACGAGAATCGCAGACTGTCGTCTACCGCTCCTTCATAAAAGCGGTTGGCATAAAACCGGTCGATCTGCTGCACCTCCACGCCGCCCACGTTTACATAAGTGGTGTCATACGACAGGAATCGCCGGTGCTGCCGGGTGAACTGTGAGGAGAATCCCACGCTCGCCACGGGGACAAACCGTGGCTGCTCTCTGTGCAGCGAATCGGCCGGGAGGTCGACGTATCCCAGGTTGTATCTGCCTGACAGGAAAAAACGGTTATTGCTCAGCGAATTCCATGTGCGGGTAAACTTCACGGGGATATAGTTCGAGGTGAAATTTTCCTGAATGGAATCGGGATGGGTTATGAAACGTTCGTCGGTAATTCCGCCGTTTTCGGCGTTGACAAGCGAGCCCTGATTCATGAAGGCGTGGACTTCGATCCTTTCGGAGAGATAGCTCCCGAAGAGGGAGAAGTTGTTATGCTTCACGGCTTGCGAGTTGTAGTATCCGCGCGTGTTGATCAGGTCAACGTCCATTCCCACGTTCAGTTTCTTCCCGAAATTGGAGGTGAGTCTTGCCTCAAAACGTTCTTCCCTGTTCTGTTTGGGCGAGGAGCGGTTGTAGCTCAGTCGCGAGTAGGGCACGCGCGTGTTTGCGAACAGCACCTTTTCGGGATTTTTCAGATAGAAGCTGTATGCGTTGTTGAATATAAACTGTTCGGTCTCCGGCCTGTCGGCGAATATTTTGGAGTATGCGGGTGACCCCAGCGTCGCCAGGAATCCTGTTGCTACCGACTGTCCGTCGGGGAGGATCGTCTGCTGGTAATTGTGGAGCAGTGTGTCCGGGAGGGCGGGTAAGCGGTGACCGGTACGTGCGTCGATTCTCCAGACGGTCATTTGCGCCTGTCGCTGCAGCGAGTCGGCTTCCGCTCCGTGGTCGTGCAGCAGGTGACCGGGATGATATGCCTGTGTGAGCGCTTCGGGTTGGCGGACGTCGTCATGGTCATTCGGTATCTGTGCGGGCAGAAGGTTGAGCGAATCGGGATCCGTCGTGATCTGCGACGAGTCCGGCAGGATAATGTACGCCTGCGCACAGGCTGCCGTTATACTGAGAATACTTGCCAGAAGTGATATGATTAGCTTTTCTTTCATCGGGTGCAAATCTACACAAAAAATAGCCATCACCGGATAATCGCTCTTGCTTTTCTCTTTTTTTTGAGGATTTTTAGGATGCGTTTTTTTTAGGAGTTAACATGGAGGGGGATATTAATGTGGTAATGTGACCCGCAAAAACAGCCAGCTCGGGGAGCGCC
>JAIRSV010000113.1 GCA_031255275.1 Proteiniphilum sp. | reverse complement strand
ATCAACGGCATTAGTAAGGAAAATCCCATTTTCGTACTGCTGCTCGGGATGTGTCCCACGCTGGCCACCACCAGTTCAGCCATCAACGGCATGAGCATGGGGCTGGCGACCATGTTTGTACTGATCTGCTCCAACGCGGTGATTTCGATGCTGAAGAATCTGATTCCCGACATGGTACGCATCCCGGCCTATATCGTGGTAATCGCAACCTTTGTGACGATCATCGAGATGCTGATGAACGCGTATGTGCCTGCGCTGGCCGACAGCCTGGGCATATTTATCCCGCTGATTGTGGTAAACTGTATCGTACTGGGTCGCGCGGAATCGTTCGCGTCAAAGAACGGCGTAATCGCCTCAATCTTCGACGGAGTGGTCATAGGACTGGGTTTTACCCTTGCCCTCTCGCTGCTGGGCGCCGTGCGCGAACTGCTGGGTAACGGGAAGATATTCTCGCTGAACGTTTATCCCGAACAGTTCGGTTCGCTGATATTCGTGCTGGCGCCGGGCGCTTTCATCGCGCTGGGATACCTGATCGCCATTTTCAACAAGCTTCAAAAGAAAAAAGAAGGAACCAACTAAACACCGGAAGTTATGGAAATTATCGGAATCATTATCGTAGCCATTTTTGTAAATAATGTAGTACTATCACAGTTTCTGGGCATTTGCCCGTTTTTGGGCGTATCGAAAAAAGTGGATACGGCCATCGGCATGGGGCTGGCCGTCACGTTTGTACTCACCATTGCCACCATCGTCACCTTCCTTCTGCAAAAGGGTATTCTGGAACCCTTCGGGCTGGGATACCTGCAAACCATCTCTTTCATCCTCGTGATCGCGGCGCTGGTGCAGATGGTGGAAATCGTACTCAAGAAAATCTCTCCGGCGCTCTACCAGGCGCTGGGCGTATTTCTGCCGCTGATCACCACCAACTGCGTGATCCTCGGCGTGGCGATCCTGGTGATACAGAAGGATTATAACCTGATGCAATCGGTTATCTACGCAGTATCCACCGCCATTGGTTACGCTATGGCGCTGATTATCTTTTCGAGTATCCGCGAGCAACTGGCGCTCACCAGGGTGCCCGCAGCCATGAAGGGAATACCGCTCGCCCTGATTACGGCAGGCATCATGGCGATGGCGTTTATGGGATTCTCCGGGATCGACCAGGTGTTCAAATAACGTTACCCGTCGCTTCGCGCGCTCCGCGCGTTATTCGCACATCGGAGCGCGACGAAGCAGCAGCACCTCTGCAAAGTTTTTTTATCGCCTTCCGCGTATTCAGGGTCGATCAGAATTGTCCGGTACGAATCTTTCGAATAATAGAGATAATACGTTTTCTCCCATCCCCCGAAGGAGAAAAAAACAGAACTGTCGAGGTCGCACACCGCTCCCCAGGTCAACAGATAGCCCTGTTTCTCCTTTCCCTTTTTTCCTTGAAACTGATCTTCTTCCCATACACCCCGGCAAACAGTGCGCCGCCAGCAGGATAAAGGCAATATTCTCAATGACTGCAAACGGCCAGACATCCCAGGCATCATCCAGAACAATCACCGTACAAACATGGGTTATAACGATGCCGGCAGCGATCAGTACGATGAGTAAAACCGCAACGGGCGCCATCTTTTTCCGTTCAGGTCTGAACAGCAGCAGTCCGATCAGCGCCGGCATGGTTAAATTCAGCAGCATGGAGACAATCAATTTAGCCCGAAGCCAAATCACGCTCGCCCCGTCGTATACGGTCAGGGTCGGAATACCCTTGATACCGCTGTTTAGTCAGCTATATCCCTTTTATGCAAGTCCGGAGACTTTGCCAGTGCACTCGGAAGCCTTGCCGGTGTACTCGGAAACTTTGCCGGTGCACTCGGAAACCTTGCCGGTGCACTCGGAAACTTTGCCGGTGCACTCGGAAACTTTGCCGGTGCACTCGGAAACCTTGCCGGTGTACTCGGAAACCTTGCCGCTACAGCGTAAAGTTTCGCCGGCGAAGCCGGTTCCCGCGAAAGAAATATGCAGTCTCCGAGTTACCATTTAAATGAATTAAAGAAAGGTTTATTCTGTAGATAAATACGCACGTGTCATTTGTCATGAAGCGTTGGCAAATGTCAGGAAGTTTCCTGTAAAAAAGAACTTTCGCAGCGCAGCAAAGCGGAGAAGTCCGCTTCCGGTGCGCGATTGCGCATACTCCCCTCTTGCTTGAGAGGGGGGCGGGGAGCTAAGAAGTGGGGGTAACGCCCTTTTTCAAAATAATATTTCCGTATTTGGCCGTTTCGCCCGTAATTACCACGGCAAAAGCCGATCTTGTCCGTTCGTAGAAGGCCTGGCGGCCTGTCCGTTCCACGGGAGCCACACCGGGATTCGTGATGCGGATACTTTCCATATACGCCCTTTCCACATCGGGGTCGAGCCTGTCGCCCTCCACAGCCGCCATCATCACCAGCGGATGCGGGACGTAAGTATCCAGCTCGAATAAGGGAAGGATTGCCGTCAGCAGGTCGGGGATACGGATCCCGTCGGCACGCAGTACCCTGCCGTTGAGCGATTCTCCGGGAAAATGCGCATCGGCAAGAACGATTTCGTCTCCGTGCCCCATACGCGCCAGTACGGCCAGCAGGTCGGGACTGATCAGCGGTGAAATTCCTTTCAGCATAGTCGTTTTCGTTATTAATTGTCCATATACTGCATTACACCCCTGCCGCACAGTGCGGCGCGGAGAAAGCCGGTATCCGGCGATTATTCGGCCGCCTGCTGCGTCAGCAGATACTCCTGATATTCATCCCAGAGTGCGTCCACGCTGCAGCGCTCTCCCAGGATGTGCTTAATGGCCTTGTCGAATCCCCAGGGAACTACGTCGAGGGCGGATCTGTTGAATTTGCGGAGAAAATCGGGATCTTTCGCCGTAAGCCAGTCCAGAAAATAACCCGTACGCTGATACCCGTCCCTCCAGCTTCCGCCCGGTTTGCGGTTACCTTGCGGAAATCCGTTGTTACGGATGCGCACCGCGTCGGCCATCCCTTCGATAAAAATCCAAAATTCGCCGCCGTCACCGTATGTCCCTATACCCTGCGGTTCGAGCTGGAAACCGTGCGTCAGTTCGTGAAGCAGAACTCCCCGCGTCTCGAACAGGATCTTCCCGTCTCCGCCGACCAGTCCCGCCTTTTCGACCCAGCGCGAACTGTAAAAGATCGTTATCTCCGGGGGAGCGCCGCCTTTGGCCGAAATGCCATCCACGTTCCTCAGCGCATAATTGATCTTCCGCACATCGGGGATCGAATCTTTTTCGCTCCAGTACAGCGTTTTGACAACCTCCAGCACGGTTGCCCCGATATATTTTCCGGGATCGGGGATAATACGGTTATAGATCTCCCACCCTTTGGTACCTTCGGCGCGGTTCACAAAATTTACTTCGGGATACCGGAAGCGCGACCAGTCACTGACTCTCTCCTGCGAAAACGCGCCGGAAAAGGGACTCATAAAACACAGCACCAGCAGCATAAGAGCCGGCAATACAGTTTCGGTTTTCATATTTGTTTCAAATAATTCAGTGCGTGAATGAATAGGGTTTTTGCCAAGAAGCGGATTTTTTGTTCGGCTTGTCGCTCATTTCAAAGACCAGTTCACCTCCGTCCGTCACGTCAGAGTGGGTAATAAAATGTTTCTCGTAAGGGACTCCGTTTAGTCTTACAGACTTCACATACACATTGCGTTCGGCATCATAATTTTCGGTCTTCATGGTAAATACCCCCCCGTTTTCGAGTCGGATAACGGCCTCTTTCAGCAGCGGAGAGCCGATGACATACTGGTCCGATCCGGGGCAGACGGGATAAAATCCCATCGAGGAGAAGATATACCAGGCAGACATCTGGCCACAGTCATCATTCCCCGACAGTCCGTCGATCCTGTTCCTGTACATCCGCCTCATGATGGCGTGCAGCCGCAACTCAGTTTCCCAGGGCTTGCCCGTCCACTTATACAGATATGGTATATGATGGCTCGGCTCGTTTCCATGCACATAATTCCCCATCAGCCCCTCCTCATTAATATCTTCCGTATGCTCGAAATACTTTTCCGGAAGATCCATCGTAAACAGGAGATCCAGGCGGAGGATAAACTGCTTTTCACCCCCCATCTGCTCTATCAGCCCGTTCACGTCGTGAGGTACGAAGAACGAATAGTTCCACGTATTTCCCTCGATAAATCCCTGACCGTGCGTGTCGAGCAGGACGAAATCCTCCTTAAACGTCCCGTCCTGCAGCTTCGGGCGGGCAAATCCCAGCGAGGAATCGAATATGTTCCGGTAATTCAGCGCACGGTCGGCATACTCGTCGGCCACCTTCCCGTAACCCAGCCGGTTGCTCAGGGCATACACCGTCCAGTCGTCATACGCATATTCCAGCGTAACGGATGCGGCCGAACTGCTCTTTTCCAGAGGGACATATCCCAACTCCCGGTACTCTTCCGTTCCGTCGTAATAATTTATATTGGAACTGTTCATGCAAGCCTCCAGTGCCAGCCCCCTGTCAATATTCAACCCCTTGGCAACAGCGTCGGCAACAACCGAAACCGAGTGATAACCGATCATGCACCAGTTCTCATTACCCATGTGCGACCAGACGGGCAACGCCCCGTGTACGCTTTGCCGGTAATGGCGAAGCATGGAATTGACGAACTGTTCGCTTCGAGCCGGCTTGATCAGGTTCATCAGCGGATGCTGTGCGCGAAACGTATCCCAGACGGAAAAGACCGTGTAATTGACCTCTCCCTCTTCCGCCCGGTGAATATTATGGTCAATGCCCCGGTAATGCCCGTCCACATCCTGGTAGACGGAAGGGTTGATCATCGTATGGTATAACGCCGTATAAAAGACGGCTTTGACGTCATCATCGGCATCCACATCAATACAACCCAACTCCTTTTCCCATTTTTGCCGCGTCTCCTCCCTTATTTCGTCAAACGATTTCGTTTCCGTCTCCGCCTGTAAATTCTTCATAGCCCCCAGGCAATCCACGGGCGAGAGGGATACACGGATTTCGAGCGGCTGCCCGTCGGAAAAATCGAAATCGAAAAATGCCGTCAGACGGGTTCCGAACATTTCGGGAAAATTATCCGTCATATCAAATTTGCGCCAGAATCCGCTGTATTTCACCTTCTCACTGTTGCGGCAACCGTAATTGACGATGGGTTTGGAAAACTTCACGGCGAAACAGGTATAATTCATACGCGACCATCCTCGCGTGATGCGATACCCCGTGAGCGTGCAGGAATCCTCCACGCGCAGGTTGGACATCAGCGTCTTGCCCTCGTAATAGTAAATCCCGTAATCGAGATCGAGCACCACGTGTCCCGTATCCGTACCTTCCGGAAAGGTGTAGCGGTGGACGCCGGTACGGTCGGACGCCGTCAACTCGGCCAGTATGCCGTAATCATCCAGCAGCACCGAATAGTATCCGACTTCCGCCTTTTCGTTCTCATGACTGAAACGCGAACGGTATCCGCTATCGGGATCCCGGGCAGTACCCCTGTCAGGTTTCACCTCCCCGGTCGCCGGCATAATAAGGATGTCGCCCAGGTCGGAGTGTCCCGTACCGTTGAAATGCGTGTGACTGAAACCGACGATTGTTTCGTCGCCATACTGATACCCGGCGCAATAGCGATAAGCGTCCGGCTGGTATACCCCGTCGATATTGTGGGGAATCATTTCCGTGTCGGGACTTAGCTGTACGAAACCGAAAGGAGCGCAGGCTCCCGGAAACGTATGTCCCATACTCCCGGTACCTACCATCGGATTTACAAAATCGATGTTTCGTTGAGATTTGGCGGAGAATGTTGACATACAAAGAGATAGTAATAAAATGGAATACTTTAATCGATTCATCAGGCAATCCTTTTTCTGTGAATGTTTTCATTTAAGCCAAACAAGCAAAAGGCAAGCTTGTCCGAAATGTTTTCAATATAAAATGGAGAAAAAAACCGTTTTGACTCCGTTGAACGAATGTAGTACTGTAAAAACCGGAAACGCCTAAACATTTCCATCTAAGCGTTTCACTAAGTGACCCCGGAGAGGCTCGAACTCTCGACCCAATGATTAAGAGTCATTTGCTCTACCAACTGAGCTACGGAGTCTTTTTTTTTGAGGGAAGCAAAGGTAAGGAATTTTTCTTTTGCAAGAACAACCTTCCGCGAAAATTTTGCGGCCGTCTTTTCGCGAAACCATGCGGCAGCGTGAAATAACTCACGGTATAACAACTAAAAAAGGAACAAATTCAATAATTTGCTCCTTTTTCTTTCAACAGTCAAAAATCTCAGAGAGTGGCTAATTCCGAACCTGCCTTAAACTTGGCTGTCTTTTTCGCCGGAATATTGATTGATTTTTTAGTACGCGGATTGATACCTCTTCTGGCACTTCTTTCAGAGACAGAAAATGTTCCGAATCCTACCAATACCACCTTACCTCCGGATTTCACTTCTTTAGAGATAGTTTCGAGTGTGGCATCCAACGCTTTTTTAGCGTCCACTTTGCTAAGGCCTGACTTTTCGGCGATAGCGCTAATTAGTTCTGATTTGTTCATAGAAAACGTAAATAAAGAAATTAAACATACATTAAGTAAAAGGCTAAGCCTCATTTCGGCTCCAAATATAAGGGATAAATCGAAACCAATCAAGAAAAATGATAAAAAGTATTTGTTTTTGGTAAAAAAAAGCCTTCTACGGGGCAAAAATCCGCATTTTCAAGGAAATAATCCGTATTTTTGCGGCTCAACAATTGATCATCAAAGATGAATTATTCAAGAAATAGTTTTGTCGGGGTACTGCCCCCGGTGACAAAAAATATCATCATTGTAAACGGAATTATTTGGCTGACACAGTTCGTTTTACTCGGAAGAGCGAATATTGACCTGTCGCAACTGTTCGGTCTGCATTTTATCGCCTCCGAGCAGTTCCGGATTTACCAGACAGTCACCTATATGTTTCTGCACGATCCCCATTCCATTTCTCACGTCTTCTTCAATATGTTCGCGGTATTTATGTTCGGCAGAACACTGGAGCAGATATGGGGCGCCAAACGGTTCCTTTCCTATTATCTGGTTACCGGCGTCGGCGCGGGATTAATCCAGATGCTTGTCGTTTTTCTGAGGATGCAGGTATTCGTAGCGCCTCAGGATATGTTTTCGCTGGTGAACAGCATCACCATAGGCGCGTCGGGAGCCGTATTCGGCATACTGCTGGCTTTCGGCATGTTATTCCCCAACTCGAAACTTTTCATCATTCCCTTTCCTTTTCCCATCAAGGCAAAGTGGTTCGTGATTGGATACGGCCTGCTGGAACTGTTCTTCGGCGTGGTCAACCGGACGGGCGACAATGTAGCTCACTTTGCCCACCTGGGGGGAATGCTTTTCGGAATTTTCATGATCCTGTACTGGGAAAAAAAGGACCGGAAATATGGCAGATTTTATTGAAAGATTAAAACAAAGGTACAGGACGGGCAGCGTAGTGACGAGACTCATTTTTATCAATGTGCTCGTTTTTATTATACTGAAGGTAGTCAGTGTCATCTTCACCCTGTTCAATATCTACGCCGTCGATCCGGTCACCTTTATCGGCGTCCCGTCTCATCCCGCATTGCTGCTGAACAGGATATGGACGCTAATAACCTATATGTTCGTACATGAGGGGTTTCTGCATCTGCTTTTCAACATGCTTTGGCTCTACTGGTTCGGGCAGATTTTTATGCAATATTTCACGGGGCGAACGCTCGGCAGCCTGTACGTCCTGGGGGGATTGGCCGGCGCAATGCTTTATGTAATCGCATTCAATACCATTCCCTATTATACGGAAATGGAAAGAGGATGGATGATAGGAGCATCGGCAGCAGTGATGTCCATCGTGATGGGCGTCGCTTTCTATCGTCCCGACATACAGTTAAACCTCCTTTTCCTGGGGCCTGTAAAAATTGTCTATATTGCCGTTTTCGCTTTCATACTCGATTTTCTCTCGCTGGGAAATCCCCTGAATCCCGGCGGACACGTAGCACATATAGGCGGCGCGCTGGCGGGTTATTTTTTTGCAGTCCGATATAAGAAAAGGATGGATATTACCCGATGGATGAGCGGGGCAATCGACCTGTTTGTCGGCCTGTTCAAAGCGCGCAGGCGTAAATCGGGAATGAAAGTGAAACATGCACGGCACGAAACCGACTGGGAATACAACAAACGCAAACATACGGAACAGGAAGAGATCGACGCTATTCTGGACAAGTTAAAGCAGTCGGGTTACAGCAGTTTATCGTCAGAAGAAAAAAGGAAACTTTTTGATGCGAGCAAAAAATAAGAAACTGAAATTCACGGATATGATCAAATGGATCATCTTCGCTACCAACTTAGTGGCCATCGTTCTGCTTTTCTGTTCGTTCCTCTCGTGGCGAGTCTCTCCTTTGGAAACCAATCTGTTTTCATATCTCGGCCTGGGGTTCGGCGTGATCCTGATTATCAATGTCGCTTATGTGGCTTTCTGGATAATTTTCCTGAAATGGAAACCCGCTTTAATCTCCCTGTCGGCAATCCTCCTCTGTTACAAACCCGTAACCACATTCTTCCCGATGCACTTTGTCGATAAAAAGGAACCGAAAGGATGTATCAAATTACTGACTTATAACGTACAGGGATTTCCCCGGGAAAGGATGAAAGATGCGTCGGAACATCCCATACTCGATTATATTGCCGCTACCGATGCCGAGATTGTCTGCCTGCAGGAGTATTTTGTCAGTAAGACGGGACAGTCCGTTCTTTCTCAGTGTGATGTAAACGAGATCCTCTATCAGTATCCGTACCGTTCGATCACCGGTCTGGAATCTTCGGGGAAATATCACATCTTCGGACTGGCCTGTTTCTCGAAATACCCGATAGAGAGGACGCACGAACTGGTATTCGAATCTTCCTACAACGGGGCGGCAGTCTATACCGTCAATATCAACGGGAAAAGATACACCGTGGCCAACGTCCACCTGGAATCGAACAATATCAAACCGGAAGACCGGAAACTGTATAACGATTTTCTTCAGAAAACCGATTCGGTACGGTTTGAGCAGGTGACCAGCAATATTCGCACCCGGCTGGGATCTGCCTACCGGATACGGGCTCAACAGGTCGAGAGGGTGAAACAGTTCATCGACAGGCAGAATACGCACGGAACTGTTATTTGCGGCGATTTCAACGATACCCCCATATCGTACGCCTATCACAGGATGGCGAAAGGACTGAAGGATGCATACGTCTCCACCGCTTTCGGGCCGGGCATCACATATCACGAAGACCTGTTCCTTTTCCGCATCGATCATATTATGCACAGCGAAAATATCAAAGCCTACCGGGCAGGGAGGGATAAGGTGAAGTATTCGGATCATTATCCGCTCAGAACCTGTCTGAAACTGGAGTAAGGCTACTTCACCGGAATCAGTTATGTATAAGATAAGCAAAGAATTTTCTTTTTCGGCGGCACATTCCCTTTTCGGGTTACCCGACGGTCATCCTTGCAGCCGCCTGCATGGACACAATTATGCAGTGACCGTTCATCTCCGGTCGAAGGAGTTGAACAGGCAGGGATTCGTTCACGATTATACCGAACTGGAGATCGTGAAAGAGTATATCGATTCCCGGCTGGATCACCGGAATCTCAACGCTATTCTCTCCCCGCTCAATTCATCGGCCGAAAACCTGGCAAAGAGGCTGTACGATGAGTTTAAGCCCCGGATTCCGGAGCTTTACGCCGTGGAGGTAAGCGAAACGCCCAAAACATCCGCCATCTATGAACCTGAATGTAAATGAAATATTTTATTCGCTCCAAGGCGAGGGCGGACGCACGGGACAGGCGTCCATTTTTATCCGGCTGGCCGGGTGTAACTTGGCGTGCAGCTTCTGCGACACCGATTTCGCGCGGGGTGTAAAAATGACTGCCGATGAAATTCTACAGGAAATCGAACAGTACGCTTGCAAATGGATCGTATGGACTGGCGGCGAGCCTACCCTGCAACTCAACGACGCGATTATTACTCTTTTTAAAGAAAACGGATACCTGCAAGCCATCGAAACCAACGGAACAAGGAGGATTCCCGCAGGTATCGACTACATCTCATGCAGTCCGAAACAACAATTTGAGAAAGTGAGGGAATTGATCCCGGAAGTGGACGAATTGCGCTTTCCCATCCGTAAAGGATATCCGTTGCCGGATATCTCCATCCAGCCCAAAGCAACACATTATTTCCTAAGCCCCATTTTCGACAACAACAGTATCGTTCGGGAGAATATCGATTATTGCGTCTCTCTCATCAAGAAAAACCCTTTGTGGGCGCTGAGCCTGCAAACGCATAAACTCATCGGCATCCGTTAATTGATATACTTTGATTCAAAAAACATAGAAAAATAAATTATGATGCGTCGATCTTTATTTATTCTCATTTCTCTATTGTTATCCCTCGCTTACTCCGTGGCCGAAACGGTCACGATCAAAGCAACCAAGAAATACCTGAATATCCCGGTTTCTCATGCGGTTCAGCGCGAAGTAATGGAGATTGCGGTAGAGGGCAGGAAAGAACGCTCTTTCGAAATCCGTTTGGCGCCGGAAAATCCCGACTACTGGGTCTTTTGCGACATTTCGATATTCAAAGGCAAAACGCTCGACATCTCTTTTCCGTCGCCGGGTAAGGGGTTGTCTCAAATCTATCAATCCGACGAAATTGCAGGGCAGGACAGCCTGTACAGTGAAAAGAACAGGCCGCAATTCCACTTCTCAAGCCGGAGGGGATGGAATAACGATCCCAATGGCCTTATCTATTTCGAGGGGGAGTATCATCTTTTCTACCAGCATAACCCTTATGAACGGGAATGGGGAAATATGCACTGGGGACATGCCGTGAGCAAAGACCTGATCCATTGGGAAGAACTTCCCGTTGCGCTTTATCCGGATGAACACGGTACAATGTTCTCCGGTTCGGTCGTGATCGACTATCCCAACAGCGCAGGATTCAATGAAGGGAACAAAACCGCTATGGTTGCCCTGTACACCGCCGATAATCCCGACAAGCAGGTACAATGCGTGGCCTACAGCACGGACAGAGGGCGCACATGGAGCAAATATGCTCACAATCCCGTGATCGACTCGAAAGAAAAGTGGAACAGCAAAGATACCCGCGATCCGAAAGTGTTCTGGTATGAACCGAGCAAGAAATGGGTCATGGTACTGAACGAAAGGGACGGACATTCCATTTATAATTCCACCGACCTGAAAGAATGGACTTTCAAAAGTCACGCTACCGGATTCTGGGAATGTCCGGAACTGTTCGAACTCCTGGTGGACAATGATGCATCCGATAAAAAATGGGTGATGTACGGAGCATCCGGTACTTATATGATCGGACGTTTCAACGGCGAGGAATTCGTTCCCGAATCCGGCAAACACTACTACACCTCCGGGTCGGGTTATGCGGGACAAACATTCAACAATATCCCGGAATCCGACGGCAGGCGTATCCAGATAAGCTGGGGACGTATTTCTTCGGGTGACATGCCTTTCAACATGTTGATGCTGATGCCGACCGAATTAACGCTGCGCACGACCAAAGAGAGTGTCAGGATGTTCAGTTATCCGGTTGAAGAAATAAACCGGCTGGCCGACAAAAGCAGAAAATGGGAGGACTTAAGCGCAGAAGAGGCAAACAGGGTTATCAATGAATTTAAAGATGAATCCCTGTTGCGCATCAGATTCACGTTACGCCTTTCCCATGCGACGGACGCGGGACTTGATCTCGACGGACAGTCCCTGCTAAGTTACGACATGAATTTCAACACGGTCAACGGCGTTTTCTATTCTCCCGACGATATGACTTCCATGGAGCTTTCAGCCGATATTTTCATCGACAAAACCTCTGTGGAAATATTCATCGACAACGGGGCTTATTCCTGCTCTTTCGAGAAAAAGACACCGGATCGGAAGCAAGGATTTAATTTCCGGGGAAACAATATCAGGATCAAAGAACTCGA
>JAIRSV010000084.1 GCA_031255275.1 Proteiniphilum sp. | reverse complement strand
CCTTGCCGCTCCGGCGCTCCCCGAGCCGGTTATGTAAATCATGTAAATCATGTAAATCACGTAAATCAGAAGAATCACGGTTCGGACAATTAACAAAGAAATCGCTTAATAAAGAAATCGCTCGTCGGGGCGGGTGCTCCCGCCCCTTGCCGCTCCGGCGCTCCCCGAGCCGGTTATGTAAATCATGTAAATCACGTAAATCAGAAGAATCACGGTTCGGACAATTAACAAAGAAATCGCTTAATAAAGAAATCGTTCGTCGGGGCGGGTGCTCCCGCCCCTTGCCACTCGGGCGCTCCCCGAGCCGGTTTTCACCACTTCTCAACTTCTTGCTTGCATTTTCAACTCTCAACTTTCAATTTTCCATTGAGAAAGGGCGATCCCCGAGCTGGTTGTTTTTGTGGGTTACATCATCACATCGTGAACGGCTCCTTACACGTTACACGATCCGGTAAACGATACTGTTGATATTCATACCTGCTCCTACTGATGCCAGGACGATATTGTCTCCACTCCTCAACGTATGCCCGTCCATATTTCCGCGCATAATCATGTCGAGCAGCGTGGGTACGGTGGCTACTGACGAATTACCCAGCCACGAAATCGTCATAGGCATGATGTGTTCCGGCACTTCCTTCAGGTCATACAGCTTGAACAGCCGTTTCAGAATAGCGTCATCCATTTTCCCGTTGGCCTGGTGAATCAGCACTTTGCTGATCTTCGAAATATGAAGCTTCAACTTGTCAAGCCCTGCCTTGATGGTCTTCGGCACATTCTCGATGGCGTACTGATAAAGACGGCGTCCATTCATCTTCAGATAATAATCTCTTTTCTCCGCCAGCCGGGGGTTATAGGAATATCCCATGTGAAGCATATTTGCATACTCCAGGGCATCGCTGCGGGAGTTATGTCCGATGACGCCGACGGGCGAATCGCTCTCACGCGCTTCCAGGACGGCTGCTCCCGCCCCGTCGGCATAAATCATACTGTCCCGGTCGTGCGGATCGGCAACGCGTGACAGGACGTCTGCCCCCACCACCAGTATCTTCTTTGCATCGCCCGACCGGATATAATAGTCTGCCTGAATCACTGCCTGCACCCATCCCGGACAGCCATACAGCACATCATAGGCCACGGACGAGGGATTGGCCACACCCAGCTTCCGTTTCAGCCTGGCAGCCAGCGTCGGCAGCACGTCAATCCGTATGTTATCGCTCGCCGTCTCCCCGAAGTTGTGGGCGAAAATAATATAATCAAGCTCCTCCTTGTCCACACCCGCCGCCTCCATAGCCCTCCGGGCGGCGATGAGGGCCAGATCGGAAGTCGTCTCGTCATCCCCGGCATACCGCCTCTCGGCAATGGTCGTAATCTCCTCAAATTTGCGCGTGATCTCCTCGCCGGGCGTGAGTAATTTTTCCCCCGCAGCATCATAAAACTCGCAGTGATGAAAAAACTCGTTTTTGATCTGTCTGCTCGGGACGTAACTGCCCGTACCGGTAAAAACACTGTAAAACTTATTCATTGTGAATCATACGTTAGTGAACCTGATAACCCTGTATCTCTCTCTCTTTTAATTTTTTCGATTTTCCTGTCAGGAATTACAAAAGTACACGATTTTTTCTGAATAAACCACAACCGGATAAAAATAACCGGAACGGCCTCAACAGCAAGCCCCATTCAGGGGCGCAACCCCGCGCCGGGCAGAATATTTTCAATATGAAACACCCTCCGTTTCGCAGAATCATCGTATATTTGCCGCAGCAGTCCGCACACACAGACCGACCGTGCGAAAGAATTGCCTCCAAACGTATTACATCTAACTATAACTGAACAAAAAATTATGGGAAAAGTACTCATCATCGGCGCCGGCGGCGTGGGAACGGTTGTAGCCCACAAAACAGCGCAAAACAGAGAAATATTCACCGACATCATGCAGGCGAGCCGCACCCGAAGCAAGTGCGACGCCATCGCCGGAGAGGTGAAGCGCCGCACGGGCGTAACCATCTCCACAGCACAGGTTGACGCCGACAGCGTGCCGGAACTGGTGCACCTGTTCCACGAATACAAACCGGACATGGTGATTAACGTAGCGCTGCCCTATCAGGACCTGACCATTATGGACGCCTGCCTCGAATGTGGCGTAAACTACCTGGATACGGCCAATTATGAACCGAGGGACGAAGCCCGATTCGAATACAAATGGCAGTGGGCATACCGGGACAGATTTGAGAATGCGGGACTGACCGCCATCCTCGGCTGCGGATTCGATCCCGGCGTGACAAGCATTTTCACCGCCCACGCCGCCAGACACCATTTCGACGAAATCCGCTATCTCGACATTGTGGACTGCAACGCCGGCGATCACGGCAAAGCATTCGCCACCAACTTCAATCCCGAAATCAACATCCGCGAGGTGACCCAGAAAGGCAAATACTGGGAAAACGGCCAGTGGGTGGAGACCGAACCGCACGAAATACACAAACCGCTCACCTACCCCGGAATCGGCCCCAAAGAATCCTATGTGATCTATCACGAAGAGCTGGAATCACTCGTCAGGAACTACCCCACCCTCAGGCGCGCCCGCTTCTGGATGACCTTCGGACAGGAATACCTCACCCACCTGCGCGTAATCCGGAACATCGGCATGGCGCGCATCGACGAAGTGGAATATAACGGTCAAAAAATCGTCCCCATCCAGTTCCTGAAAGCCGTGCTTCCCGACCCGGGCAGCCTGGGCGAAAACTATACGGGCGAAACCTCCATCGGATGCCGCATACGGGGCATTAAAGACGGCAAAGAACGCAGCTATTACATTTATAATAATTGCAGCCACGAAGCAGCCTACAGAGAGACCGGCGCCCAGGGCGTAAGCTACACCACCGGCGTGCCGGCCACCATCGGCGCCATGATGTTCCTGCAAGGCCTCTGGAAGAGACCGGGCGTATTCAACGTGGAAGAGTTTGACCCCGATCCGTTCATGAAACAGCTCGTCAAACAGGGATTACCGTGGCACGAACAGTTCGATACGGATCCGGAAGTATAAAATCACTGAATTTTTCACGATAACATGGGTACCAAAAGCTTAGTGAACATCGGCGATTACAGCCGGGACGACATCTACCGGATCATCGAAAGCGCATCCGGATTCAAACAGAATCCCGACCGCAATTTGCTCAAAGGAAAAGTGTGCGCCACACTCTTCTTTGAACCTTCCACCCGCACGCGACTCAGCTTCGAGACGGCAGTCAGCCGCCTGCGCGGACGCATCATCGGCTTCTCCGACTCGTCCACCAGCAGCTCCACCAAAGGAGAATCGCTCAAAGACACCATCATGATGGTAAGCAATTATGCCGACCTCATCATCATGCGCCACCACCTGGAAGGATCAGCCCGCTACGCCTCCGAAATATCACCCGTGCCGGTGATCAACGCCGGCGACGGCTCTAACCAGCACCCCACGCAGACGATGCTCGACCTGTTCACCATCTGCGAAACGCAGGGGACGCTCGAAAACCTCACCATCACCATTGTCGGCGACCTGAAATACGGACGGGCAGTACACTCCCTCATCCAGGGCCTTTCTCACTTCCACCCCAGATTCAACTTCGTAGCGCCGGAAGAACTGCACATCCCCGACAAATACAAAACATTCTGCGACAACCGGCAAATCCCGTACAGAGAATTCACGGAATTTTCGCCCGAATCAATCAGCAGCGCCGACATCCTCTACATGACCCGCGTACAGAAGGAACGCTTTACCGACCTGATGGAATACGAGAAAGTGAAAAACGTATATATCCTCCACAACCACATGCTGGAAGACTCCAAAAAAAACCTGAAAGTACTGCATCCGCTTCCGCGCGTGAAGGAGATCGACCAGGACGTGGACGCAAACCCGAAGGCTTACTACTTTCAGCAGGCGAAAAACGGCATGTATACACGCCAGGCCATCATCTGCGACTTGATGGGGATAAATACGGATCAGAAAATGTAAAATCAATCAAACAGTTGAACAGAAATATGGGAAAAGAACTGCAGGTAGCAGCGCTCGAAAACGGCACAGCCATCGATCACATACCGGTCGACGCCGTCTTCAAAGTAGTTTCGCTGCTTCAGCTTCAGAAGCTGAACAACCGGATCACCATCGGCAATAACCTGAAGAGTTGCAAGATGGGATCCAAAGGAATCATCAAGGTATCCGGGAAATTCTTCCGCGAAGACGAACTCAACCGTATCGCCCTGGTAGCCCCCAACGTGAATCTGAACATCATCAGGAATTTTGAAGTGGCCGAGAAAAAAAAGGTGGTATTGCCCGACGAGATCGTCGAAATCGTAAAGTGCAGCAACCCCAAGTGCATCACCAACAACGAACCGATGAAAACCCGGTTTCACGTAACGGACAAGGAAAAGGTGGAACTCCGGTGCCACTACTGCGAAATAAAAATCAAAAAGGAAGAAGTAGTCTTACTTTAAGAGAGAATTATGCCCGTCAACCTACCCGACAAATTACCCGCAATTGAGATACTGAAAAAGGAGCATATTTTTGTGATGGACGACCTTCGTGCATCCACCCAGGACATCCGTCCGCTGAGGATACTGATCCTGAATCTGATGCCGGTCAAGATTACCACCGAGACAGATCTGGTACGGCTTCTGTCCAACTCCCCGCTCCAGGTCGAGATCGAATTTCTGGGACTGTCCACCCACACGCCCAGGAATACGCCCATAGAACATCTGATGTCGTTCTACACCAAATTCTCCAAAATAAAAAACATGTATTACGACGGAATGATCATCACCGGCGCACCGGTGGAGATGCTCCCCTTTGAAGAGGTACACTACTGGGACGAATTTACCGCCATTCTGGACTGGGCACGTACGCATGTCACCTCCACGTTCTACATCTGCTGGGCAGCGCAGGCAGCGCTGCATCACTTTTACGGTATCCGGAAATGTCCGCTGGAGAAAAAACTCTTCGGTGTTTTCAGGCATACGGTGAACGATCCCTCATTCCCGCTGTTCCGCGGCTTCGACGACGAATTTTACGCACCCCACAGCAGACACACCACCATCCCGGCCGGCGAAATCAGGTCACAAGCCGGCCTGACCATCCTTTCCGAATCGGAAGAAGCCGGCGTTTATATCGTCTCCTCCCGCGGCGGAAGGGAGTTTTACGTGACCGGCCATTCCGAATATGCCCCCCTCACCCTGCACAACGAATTTGTCCGTGACAGGGAGAAAGGGCTGGATTCCGTAACATTGCCCAAAAACTATTACAGGAATAACGATCCGGAACAGCTTCCGCTGGTACAGTGGCGTTCGCACGCCAACCTGCTGTACATAAACTGGCTGAATTACTTCGTATACCAGTCCACCCCCTTCAATATCTCCGGCATCGCGCAGCTGGGAGAGTTGTGAATTTCAATCCGGCGACGGTGCAGTCTCACCGCCGTCCCGCACCGTTCCGGCAAACTTCAGACAGACCGGTTTGCCGAGCGGGATGTCCCGGCGAATATCGGTCAGCAGTCCCGTTTCGGCATCAATACGGAATACTTCGATCTTATTATCATCCCGACAAGCCACTAACAGGAACTTTCCGTCAGGCGTAATCACAAAATTCCGCGGATGCCTTCCCGTCAACTGATACCCCTTCTTTGTGAGTGTCCCGTCGTCCGGGTTGACGGAAAATATGGCAATCCCGTCGGCCTTCAATCGGTTTGAAGCATAGAGGAAACGCCCGTCGGGAGAGACATGAATATCAGCGCTGCCGCTGGCGCCCACCGTATCGGCAGCAATTATCTGCTTCTGCGTCAACTCCCCGAAGGCATAATCGAAAACGATCACCTCGCCCGACAACTCCCCCAGCAGGTAGAGGAACCTGCCGCCGGGATGAAAATCGAAATGACGGGGCCCGGTGCCCGCCGGCATCACAAATTCCTTCAGACTATTCTCCAGTAAGCCCGACTGACCCTCAAACGGGGTTTCGTTCACGCTGATCCGGTAAAGTCTGTCGCTCCCCAGATCGGCCGCAAACAGGTATTGTCCGTCGGGCGAATAGTTCACACTGTGCAGGTGAGGGCCTTTCTGCCGGACGGAGTCCGGCCCCGATCCCTTGAAAACCGTCATCGACACGGCAGGAGTAAGCCAGCCGTCTTCCTTCGCCTGAAATGAGGTAATGCTTCCCCCTCCATAATTTGCGGTATGCACGTTCCTGCCCTTGCGCCCGACGGTGATGTAACAGGGCGAACTGCTGTTCACGGGACGGGAGTTCAGCAACTCCATCCCTCCGCTCCGCCTGTCGAGCGAAAAGGCGTATACCGCGCTGCCCGACTCATCATTTTCACTCACCGCATAGAAAAACTTCCCGTCGGGACTCAGGGCGAGGTACGAGGGATTGTCCGCCTCCGCCATGCCGACCGAATCGGAAGCGCCCGTAACGGTATCAAAACGGTAGAGGTATATCCCTTTGCCGCCCCCTTCGGAGGTATAGGTTCCCGCCAGCAGGAAAAGTTCGTCGCCGGCGGCGATTTCCGTTGCGGAAGACGCCTCTTCCGGCGCGCTGTTCCGGTCTGTCCTGCCGAAACGGTTTCCCCCCGTGCACGAGATGAACAAAACTGCCGTCAGGGCAGTTATAGCTGTTTTTTTCATTCTATTATTCATATTACTGTTCGACTGTCTGCGAAAGTAGATCATTTTTCCGGGATAAATTTCCTTTTTCGGGAAAAATTTGCGAATATGCGACGGACTCCGTATTTTTGCACTCCCGGAAATTGAAGTCCGGTTATTTAAAACAAGCAGTAATCATGTTGTCCAAAATATTATCCGTCACCGGCCGTCCCGGCCTGTACAGGCTCATTTCCACAAATAAAAACATGAACATCGTCGAGTCGCTTGTCGACGGAAGGCGGGTTCCCGTCTACGTGCAGGAGAAGATAGTGACCTTGAGCGATATATCCATCTACACCAAAAGCGGGGATACGCCGCTGAGGAGCGTATTGAAAAAAATAAGGGAGAAAGAAAAAGGTCAGCCGGTCGTGCTGAACAAACCCTCTGCCGAAGAGCTGTATGCATACCTGGAAGAGGTGCTGCCCGATTACAGCAGGGAGAGCGTCTATCCGGGTGATGTGAAAAAGCTGATCTCCTGGTATAATCTTTTGCTAAAGCACAATATCGACTTTGAAAAAGCGGATAACGCCGGAGAAAGCGCCTCCGGTGAGTCCGGGACAGGGGAAGAGGAAAAATAACTCGTTTTTTTTGTCATGAGCATAAAAGATATTTCCGTCCGCGCCGGAGCCGGAATTGTTTATATCCTGGTCATACTTTCGGGTTTGCTGGGCGGCCGGTTTTCATTCCTTGCCATTTTCGGGGCCATACTGGGTTTCGGCCTGTTTGAGTTTTACCGCATGGTGGAGAAAGATACCTTTCACGCCATCAGCAAAATATTCAACATCCTGCTGGGAATTATCATCTTCGTGTCGGTTTACTTCCACCTGGAGGGCACCCGCACCACTCTCCTGCCTGCCGCCATCCTTGCTTACCTGCTTATACTGGTCGCTTCGGCCGTTTTTCTCCACAGGGACGATGTATTCCACGGCATTATCTATTCGGTTTTCGGACAGATTTATATCACCATGCCGCTGAGCCTGCTCATGTTCATATCCTATTCGCTTCAGCCCGATATTGCGGGCGACGGCGGCGGGGCTTCGGCCCCGGCGGTTCTGGCGCTCTTCGTATTCCTGTGGATAAACGATACGGCTGCCTATTTCATAGGATCGCTGGTGGGGAGGCACAAGCTGATGGAGCACATCTCGCCCAAAAAATCGGTGGAAGGTTTCATCGCAGGCATTCTGTTCACCGTACTCGGCGCGCTGATCTTCGCCCGTCTCTATCCCGGTTTTTCCGTTGCCTTCTGGGCGGGGTTCGCCGTGGTTGCCTCCCTGTCCGGCACGCTGGGCGACCTGTTTGAGTCGCTTATCAAGCGAACCTGCAAGGTAAAGGATACCGGACACCTCATTCCCGGACACGGCGGCATTCTTGACCGGATCGACAGCCTTCTGGTGGCCGTTCCCGCCGTTTTTCTCTACCTGATTCTGTTCCTCTCTTTCTGAAAAATCCCCCCCTTCCGCGGATAAGAACAAAAACGTTCCGAAAAACGTTTGAAAAAACAAGGCCGCCTCACAATTTGTTTTAACACTCATCTCACCGGATATCTGTCTGAGTTAAACTCGAATATCCAATTCCCCGAGCGTTGATTTTAATTGTGAGACAGCCTCATTAATTGTTTTATCAAACGGGAGCATAACCAAAGCGTGCTTTGGTTATGCCGAAGTCGAATTTTAAAAAAAAGAGCTACTTATGAACAAGAAAATAATCGGAACCAATGCGGGCGTCATCTGGGACCTGCTGAATGATTACCGGAAGTGGGACATACCTAAACTGTGCGAAGCTTCCGGATTATCGGAAAAAGACCTCCATACCGCCATCGGCTGGCTGGCGCGCGAAAATAAGATCGAAATCGAATATTCTGTCGACGGGAACGAACTGTTTTATCTCGTGGCGGAATACTATTTCTGACCCAGGCGCTGCTGCCATTTCCAGGCAGAAGCGATGGTATCTTCGACGGTTTCGGTCGCTTTCCAGCCCAATACATTATTGGCCCTGTCGGGTTGAGCCCAGATTTGCTCAATATCGCCTTCCCTTCGTCCGGTGATCTTGTAGTTCAAGGGCTTGCCCGACACTTTTTCGAATACCGCAATCAGTTCCAGTACCGACAGCCCCGTTCCCGTACCCAGGTTGAATATCTCCACCCTCTCATCCGATTTATTATCCAGCATCCGCCCGATCGCGACCACATGCGCCCTGGCCAGATCCACCACGTTGATGAAATCACGGATGCAGGAGCCGTCGGGCGTATTGTAGTCGTTGCCGAACACGCTCAGTTGTCGCCGTATACCGGCTCCCGTCTGTGTGATGTAGGGCACCAGGTTTTGCGGTACGCCGATGGGCAGTTCGCCGATCTCTGCCGACGGGTGGGCGCCGATGGGATTGAAGTAACGAAGGATTATGCTCCTGACGGGGGCACCCGAATGGATGAAATCACGAATGATCTCCTCGTTAATCTGTTTGGTGTTTCCGTAGGGCGACGTAGCCGGTTTGACAGGGGCGTTTTCGTCGATCGGATTCTTGTCCGGTTCCCCGTAAACGGTGCACGACGAGGAAAATACAATCCCCTTCACATCATGCTGCGGCATCAGTTCCAGCAGATTGATCAGCGACACCAGGTTGTTGCGGTAGTACATCAGCGGCTTTTCCACCGATTCGCCTACCGCCTTGCTGGCCGCAAAGTGGATGATACCGTCGAAGGTATATTTCTTAAACAGCGCTTTCAGCGCCTCAAAATCGGTGCAGTCAAGCTTGTCGAAAACGGGACGTTTCCCCGTAATGCGGGTGATGCCCTCCAGCACATCGGCGCTGGAATTGGAAAGGTTATCCACAATCACTACCTCATACCCGGCCTGCTGCAGTTCGACCACCGTATGCGAACCGATATATCCGGTTCCTCCTGTTACAAGAATTTTTTTTGCCATAAAAAGTATTTTATCTGTTTACATTTCGTCAGTCTGCAAAATTACACAAATTTTAAAAACCTGAAACCATTGTTTATCCCTATTCGGAACCGGCACATCAAAATTTATTTTGATACACACGGTCAGCCCGTCCCACCGGAGGTTTTCTCCCAGACCTTCGGGAAGATTCCCGGGAGCTTTCCGGGAACACCCCTTTCTCCCTGCGGTGGCCGCGATACAGGCGATGGAAACGGCCGGAATTTTGACGCGTCAGTCCTGCAGACCTATTGTAATACTAATATTCTTTCGTACTTTTGTTTTTCAATGATTCGGGTCGCACCCTCAAACAAATATGGGATACAGTATAAAAACATATTATCGCAAGGAGGATCTTCCCCCGATGGAGGATACCGGTTTTTTTCACACTCCTTCGTCGTTTGACCGGTACGGCAATATTCCCGCCTGTACTCCCCTGATGCTTGTAGCCTTTGACGGCGACGTTCCCGTAGCCTCCATGTTTGCCGTCATTGTGCGAATCAACCGTTTTCTCAGAGGCAAGCTTTTTAAGAGATGCTTCATTTCCCGGCAGCCGGCCTTTTTCGGGGAAAAACTGCCGCAGATAGAAATTTTTGACGCCCTCATTGCGCATCTGGTAAGGGAGGTGCGCAACCGAGTCTTTCTCATTCGCTACAAGGATCTGGGCAATGCCATTTTCGGCTATAAGGGGTTTCGCGAGAACAGGTTCTATTCCGTAAAATGGATCAATATCCGGAACTCGCTCCAGCGTAAAAGGAAAATATGGGATCAGCTTTCGAAAACGAGGAAGAATCAGGTCAACAAGGCGCTGAAAAAGGGCGTCGTGATAGAGGAATTTACATCCGAAGAGAAGTTGCCGGAAGTTTACAGGCTGATCCGGAATGCGAACAGCCGAAAGATCCTGCGCTGGTTTCCTCCCTACCGGTATTTCGAGAATTTTTTCCGCCACAGCATCATGACCGGCAGGGGAAAAATATTGCTTGTCCGCCACCTGGGCAAAATTATCGGGGGCGTCATTCTGGGGTTCGAGAAAGGGGAGACGGTTTACTGCCTCTGCTACTGGGGCAAATCGAGACGGTACAAATTACTCTATCCTACCATTTTCACCATTTATCAGGCCATGCGGATTTCGGAAGACAGGGGTTTCCGTTATTTCGATTTTATGGATGTAGGTTTTCTGAATAAAAACGCCGGGCGCCCGCGCTTTCTGCTCCAGTTCGGCGGCAAGCAGAAAGCCACGAGACGCTGGTACCGGTTCAACTGGGGGTTGCTCAACTTTTTTGCCAACCGGATCTATGACTGAAAGCGCCGGGGCCGCAGCGAGCGGGAGAAACACCCGGAAAACGGAGGTTGCCTTCCCGTCAGATGAACTTCAGTGAACTGCTTTTACTTACTTTTTTGTTTACTTCGCCCGGATTGCCGTGACAGGTGACGTCTGCTGATCCCGACACCGTCACATCAAGACGGTCTGTTACCCGGATACTCGCGTCGGCAGCGCCCGAGAAGCTGGCATTGCAGTCGCGCGCAGTGAGACCGGAGGCTGAAACGTCACATCCGCCGCTGGCATTTAAAATGAGTTCGTCGGCCTTGCCTGTCAGTTCGACGTCACAACCGCCGCTGGCGGAAATCCGGGTTGTCCGCGCAGCTATATCACACAGTTCCACATCGCAGCCGCCGCTCATATCAGCCCTCACGGTCTGCACGGCAATAAACCTGATCTCCGCGTCGCAGCCGCCGGAAAAGTTTCCCTTAAAGCGATCGCAGTCCAGCTGCAAATCTTCCAGGTCGACGCCGCCACTCAGTGCAAGTTCAAAACTGTCGGTTTTTACGGGCGTTTCAAAACTGATTTCCACTCCCCCCGATGCCTCTACCCTTTCCAAATCCGTAACGGTGACATACGCTTTTTGTACCGTACTGTGCCAGCCGGAAATGGAAAAGCCGCTTTTGCTATAAATATGCAGCGTGCCGTTCTTAACTTCCACGACAGCCCTGTCCAGCAGCCTTTCGCTTATTTCTACGGAAACCGACTGCTGTTTGCCCTGGCGAACGGTGACATCCCATCCGCCCGAGGCTTTGATGGCGGTAAATGATGCTGTCGGGCGATTTTGCCTTATGACTCTGTCTTGTGCCGAAGCGCCGGCAAACGTCGCCGCAGCGAGGATAATTGTGAATAATGTCTTCATTGCTTAATTGTATTTAGTTGTATTCAGTTTCATATTTTCCGTGCAGATTACGTCCGGATCCCCTGCATTGCGCGGGTAAAATCTCGATATATGCAATTTCAACCCGAAGCGCAAAGGTACGTTCTTTTTTTCTTATTTGACCTCATTTATTCCCGTCAGGTTACATCTCTCTTCACCGGCAGCCGTATCCGGTATACGGATCATGTCCGGCGGAGGGGTCGTCCGGGATGAAATTCCGGATTCCGCAAAAACAATTTTCAAAATATGTAAACAAAGACTAATCCGTAACCGTCCGGCTGCAACGCTGTGTCTCAAATCACTAAAGAAAATTAAATCAGGGATATTTCCCGTCGGATTGTTTGGAGGAATAAAAAGAACACGTTATCTTTGCATCGTGTTTTTCATGGTATTAGATTTAAGGTTAACAATGAAGATTGGTTGTCGTGAGACAACCATTTCTTTTTTATGTAAGCCGGTAAACCTCGAACCGGATCATCGTTAATCATCCCTCTCCCGCAAAAGATATGTGTTCAAGCAGAAGTATTGGTCAGTCCTAACAGACATGGACATGCACCTGAAAGAAGACGCAATGAATAGCGGTCAAACCAAACCGATTTATATTCTGCAGACCGGAACGGAGAATATATCACCAGCTTCGATCTTTATCCCAATCCGGACGATACGCTGTCTCCTGCCTCTTTCCTGAATGTACAGAAGCTGTTTCTCGCTGAGAATTTTATCAAAGAGCTGTGCTATTATCAAAAATTCCGCCATCGAAACAGATACGTTTTATCTCCCAAATCCTTTTCTTGAAAAATATACACCGTTTCCGATGCCGGTGAGATGTTTGCTGTTCAAGTAAAAAACCTTATTTTTGCAAATCAAAAATAAGGGAATGTCTCGGGAAAATAAACGGCTGATCGCTTCCATTCTGTTTGTGATATTCACATTTTACTATGTGAATATCTGCTTTTTTTCCCATAGCCATATCATTAACGGCGCTACCATTGTCCATTCCCATCTTCACAATAAAGCCCATGCCCAGACAGGTACACACACCGACAGTGAACTATCGCTGATCTCATCATTGTCCGCTTTTCAGACACTTGCAGCGGATGTGTGTGCTGTGAGCCTGGGAATCTTATTTTTGTTGCAGGTATTTATCCTGCCTTTCTTTGAGAAAAGAATTTTCGCCAACACTTCTGCCTGTATCTCCCTGCGGGCGCCCCCTACCTTATTCTAAGCAAATTCATCGCCCCGACTTTCCGTTGGTATCGGAGGGCAGTTTCGCTGTTTTCCGTCCGGAAGATTCGGTGCGTCTGCTATTCGTCAACTACACCGCTGACCGGCGGGGTATATTCTGTCATTTTATTTTAAAACCATTATTTATACCACATGAAGAGAAGAGTAGTCATATTGACAGGCCTGTTTGTTTTACTGGC
>JAIRSV010000176.1 GCA_031255275.1 Proteiniphilum sp. | reverse complement strand
GTAAATCAGGTAAATCACGTGAATCAAAAGAATCACGGTTCAGACAATTAACAAAGAAATCGCTCGTCGGGGCGGGTGCTCCCGCCCCTTGCCGCTCCGGCGTTCCCCGAGCTGGTTTCCTCCGCTTGACAACTTCTTGACATTTTCAACTGTCAACTGTCAATTGTCCATTAATGAAGCTCCCGCCCCTTGCCGCTCCGGCGCTCCCCGAGCAGTTGTTTTTGGCGTATTGGTTATGTAAATCAGGTAAATCACGTGAATCAAAAGAATCACGGTTCAGACAATTAACAAAGAAATCGCTCGTCGGGGCGGGTGCTCCCGCCCCTTGCCGCTCCGGCGTTCCCCGAGCTGGTTTTCTCTCAAAACATTTTCAACTTTCCATTAATGAAGCATCATCCCATTGCTACATTAACTTGACCGTCCGACGGCAGACTGAAGGAAAAATATACGGTTAATCTTCCCCCTTGTTATCCTTTTTAGCGGCAGGCGCCGATTTTTTCGGGGAAAGCATGATAGACATACGCTTACCTTCCATGACAGGCATGTACTCCACCTTGGCATACTCCTCGAGGTCGCTGGCGAAGCGCAGCAGCAACACTTCACCCTGCTCCTTGAAGAGAATGGAACGTCCCTTGAAGAATACGTATGACTTCACCTTCGATCCCTCGCTCAGGAAGTTCATCGCATGTTTCAGTTTGAAGTTGTAGTCGTGATCATCGGTCTGCGGGCCGAAACGGATCTCCTTTACCGTTACCCGCACCGATTTCGCTTTCTGTTCTTTCAGTTTTTTCTTCTGCTGGTATACAAATTTCTGGTAGTCGATTACCCGGCAGACGGGAGGCTTTGCCGCGGGCGCTATTTCCACAAGGTCGAGTGACTGCTGGACGGCTATCCTCAGAGCCTCCCGCGTGGGATAGATCCCTTCCTGGACGTTTTCGCCTACTAACCGGACTTCCGGTACCCGGATGCGATCGTTGATCCGGTGCTGTTCTTTTACGCTTTTTCTCATTCAAAAACTTTTATTGTTCGCTTTGTCCTGTTTATACTGTTTATACTGTGAATTTCCCGCCGCCGGACTTTATACTTTCGCTGCGGCGAGGGGGGGAGGCGTTTTCCGCCGCCTGTGCCGAGGCAGTGGCAGGAGTCAACAACGTTCCGGTTTTGCAGGATTCATCATCTCTTCCGCCTCCCGGGAAATTTCCTCGGCAAATGTACGTATTTTTACCGAACCGCAGTCTTCTCCGCCCTGTTTTCTTACGGAAACTTCGCCGTTTTCCGCCTCTTTTTCACCGACGATCAGCAGGTAAGGAATACGCTTGAGTTCGTTGTCGCGGATCTTGCGTCCCACTTTCTCGTTACGCTCGTCAGTCTCGGCGCGGACGCCGTATTGCTTGAGGGTACGCACCACGTCGCGCGCACAGTCGTTGTACTTCTCGCTGACGGGAAGGACGACGGCTTGCGTGGGGGTGAGCCACAGAGGGAACTTGCCGGCGGTGTGCTCGATGAGGAGGGCGACGAAGCGTTCCATAGAGCCGAAGGGGGCGCGATGGATCATCACGGGACGGTGCCGGCGGTTGTCGGCGCCGGTGTATTCCAGACCGAAGCGTTCGGGGAGGTTATAGTCCACCTGGATGGTACCCAGTTGCCAGCGGCGTCCCAGAGCGTCTTTCACCATGAAGTCGAGCTTGGGGCCGTAGAAGGCCGCTTCGCCGGTCACCACGTCAGCCTTCAGGCCCTTTTCGCTGCAAGCCTCCCGGATGGCACATTCGGCCGTTTCCCAGTTTTCGTCCGAGCCGATGTACTTTTCCCTGTCCGAAGGGTCGCGCAGAGATATTTGCGCTTCGAAGCTGTCGAAGTGCAGCGCGCGGAAGATGATGAAGATGATGTCCATTACCTTCAGAAATTCGCTTTTCACCTGGTCGGGCATGCAGAAGATGTGGGCGTCGTCCTGCGTGAAGCCACGTACGCGGGTCAGTCCGTGCAGCTCACCACTCTGCTCGTAGCGGTATACCGTGCCAAACTCGGCGAGCCGCAGCGGGAGGTCCTTATAGGAACGGGGAAAGGCTTTGTATATCTCGCAGTGGTGGGGACAGTTCATCGGTTTCAGGAGAAATTCCTCACCCTCTTCGGGGGTCTTGATGGGCCGGAAGGAGTCCTTCCCATACTTGGCGTAGTGGCCGGAGGTGACGTAGAGCTGCTTGTGGCCGATGTGGGGGGTGATGACCTGTTCGTAGTCAAAGTCACGCTGTATCTTCTTCAGGAACTCTTCGAGGCGAAGGCGCAGCTGTGTGCCTTTGGGAAGCCAGAGGGGGAGGCCGGCGCCGACGGTCGGCGAGAAGTGGAAGAGGTGGAGTTCCCTGCCGATCTTGCGATGGTCCCGTTTTTTAGCCTCTTCGAGGAGGAGGAGATATTCGTCGAGCATCTTTTTTTTGGGGAAGGTGATGCCGTAGAGACGTGTGAGCTGATGGCGCTTTTCGTCACCGCGCCAGTAGGCGCCCGCCGCGGAGAGGATCTTGATGGCTTTGATGCAGGAGGTATTGGGGAGGTGAGGGCCGCGGCAGAGGTCGGTGAAGCTGCCCTGGGTGTAGGTAGAGATCGTACCGTCTTCCAGTTCGCTGACAAGTTCCACCTTGTAAGTCTCGTTCCGTTCGGAGAAGAGGCGGAGGGCGTCATCCCTGGAGATGCTTCGCCGGACGATCTCTTCTTTAGCGGCGATGAGTTCCGTCATTTTTTTCTCGATGGCGGGGAAGTCAGCCTCTCTGATGACTGTACCCTCACCCGGGTCGACGTCGTAATAGAAGCCGTTTTCGATGGCCGGCCCGATGCCGAACCGTATGCCGGGATAGAGTGCCTGAAGGGCCTCAGCCATCAGGTGGGCAGAGCTGTGCCAGTACGTGCGCCGTCCCTCCCCGTCGTCCCAGGTAAGGATGCGGAGGGCGGCGTCGCGCTCCAGAGGAGCCGTCAAGTCGCACGTGACGCCGTCCACGCTCACGGCCAGCGCCTCGTTTGCCAGTCGGGGGCTGATGCTGCGGGCTATTTCCAGTCCCGTGACGCCCTTTTCGTATTCCCGTGATGATCCGTCGGGGAATGTAATATTTATCATATCTGTTCTCATTATCAGTTTTGAATGTGCAAAAATAGTGATTTTACGGCAGGTGGAGAAAAAAACAGGGATAAGGTGATTTCTCCCCCCTCGTTTTTTCTCTTCCCGATCATCTCCCGATCACCCTCTGCGACTGAGTGCCCTGTTCGCACACCGTCCGCCGGCGTCAGCGGGTGAGACGCCGGCGCGGAAGGGTTACTGCATCCGTTTGATAATGCTGTAAGACTGCACAATGCCGAGTTCTCCGGCTTTGCGCAGGTCATCGAGTCCGTCGTGGAGTTCGCCCGTGGAGAGGCGTGCGAGGCCGCGGTTGAAGTAGGCTTCGGCAAACTGAGGCTCGAGTTCGATGGCGTTTGTATAGTCGGCGATGGCGGCGCGGTAGTCCTGTTCCAGGGCGTATATCCCGGCGCGGTTGTAGTAGGCGTAGAGGAAGCGGGGGTCGAGGCGGAGGATTTTTTCGTATTCCCGCAGAATTTCTTCGTATTCGATCGTCCGGGTGGAAATCTCCGGCAACCGGGCGCGGCCGGCGGGGCTGCTGCCGGCCGCGGGCGGGGTGATACCCGTATTTCGTTCCATCATCGGGCGGTCGGTCTGCAGGCGGTCGTATTCAATCTGCCGCGTGCGGATGACGGCGCGTGCAAAGAGCGCTACCGTCATGCCAGGATCCAGTTCGATGGCGTTATACATATCCTTCAGCGCGTTTTCGTAATCCTGCACCAGCATGAAGTCCATGCCGCGGCCGAAGTAAAGGGTAGCGTTACGGGGATCTTTCTCGATCTTTCCCGAATAGTGGTCGATGGAGCGGAAGTGAGTCTCTACCTGCTGTTCGTTCAGCGGCGCCTCGCGGTTCACCACCTTCAGCAGCCGCGCGAGGCCGAGTTCAGCGTTGGCCCTGTCCACCGTGGCCGAATAGTATACCGGGCGACGCACCTCGGGGTCGCGCTCATAGCAGGTCAGCACGAAGAAGGGTTCGGGTTCCGCAGGGGCGCTCATG
This sequence comes from Proteiniphilum sp., assembly GCA_031255275.1. Taxonomy (GTDB): domain Bacteria; phylum Bacteroidota; class Bacteroidia; order Bacteroidales; family Dysgonomonadaceae; genus Proteiniphilum. The sequence continues at coordinate 6,509 of JAIRSV010000176.1, read as the reverse complement.
TTCTGTACGCGTCCCCGGCTCCGGCGCAGGTATTCCGTCTTTTCGGACTCTTCCCTGCCGGCTACTACCAGGAGGTTGAACTTCTCGATGTCGCGGTCGGCCTGTTCGCGGGTATCCCTGTGCTCAGCCTTCTCCTCGCCGTGGCGGAAGGGTTCGGGGTCAGCGGTGGCCACGGCGCGTGCTTTCGACTCTTCGGTGCGCGCCCGCAGATGATCCTGTTCGGCGCCGCGGAGGTCATTCAGTTCACGCTTCAGCTGCGAGCGCATGTAGTAGCCCGAAAAGTAGTCGGGATGTGCTCCCAGCACCACGTCAAGGTCGGCCAGCGCACCTGCGCCGTCTCCCGTCTCGCGGCGCAGCATGGCGCGGTTGAGGAAGGCGATGGTGTTGTCCGGATCCAGTGCGATGACCCTGTCGAAGTCGCGTATGGCGCGGTTGTTGTCTGCCACCTGGGCGCGGAGCAGGCCGCGGTTGAAGCGGGCAATCAGGTTATTTTCATCCGTCTCGATCACCCTGTCGTAGTCGGCCATCGCGCCGCGAAGGTCGTTCAGGTGATACTTCACCAGGCCGCGGTTGATGTAATTTCCCTCGAAGTAGGGGTCGAGCCTGATGGCCTCGTCCAGGTCGGCGAGCGCCCCGTTGTAATCCTTCCGCTGAAAGCGGAGCAGTCCCCGGGCCGAAAACGACTGGGCCGTATAAGGGTCGTGTTCTATCGCCAGATTCAGGTCGGCCATTGCCCTGGTCGTGTCCTCCGTCTCGACGTACATCTGCGAACGCGCCAGGTATCCCGGCGTGTAGTCGGGGAAGCGATGCAGCAGTACGTCGAAGAATTTCCCGGCGATGTCATACTGCTTCATCTCCACGTTCACGATCGCCATGTTGACCAGCGTGAGCCTGTCTTCCGGGAAAAACTCGAGGCTCCGCTGATAGTCGGCGGCCGCTTCCCCGTATTTCTCCCGGTTCTGCAGGGCGGCGCCGCGAAGCTGATAGGCCGCCGTGTAGTAAGGATTACGCAGGAGGCAGGCCGAAGCGTCCTCCTCGGCGCCGGTGAAGTCGTCGAGCATGAACTTGGCCACTGCCCTGAAGTAATAAGGGTCAGCCAGGTATGACTTGGCCGTGATCACCTGGTTAAAATACTGTATGGCCAGCACGTAATCTTCGAAGTAAAGGGCGTTTTTCCCGATCATCATCACGCGGTCGGTGTTGACCTGCGCCGGCGCCGCGAACGTCGCGGCTAAAATAAAGGCTGTTATGACTGTCTTTTTCATCTTGATTCCTTTCGATATGCGAATATATGGATTTTCACCGTCATTCCGGCCGGCTCATCTCCCGTGTATGATTCCTTCTCCATTCGTTTAGCGGGGTGCGATCCCGGCTGTTAAATAAATTCCATGATCCGTCCCCCCTCCTCCGTCTCCCGTATCCGCAGCCTCACGGTCTCCTCCGGCAATACCGGCTCCGCGACCCCGGGCCACTCAATGAAGCAGGGGTGACCGCTGCAGAAATACTCCTCGCAACCGAGGTCGAAAAGCTCTTCCGTCCCGCGGACGCGGTAAAAGTCGAAATGGTAGACCGTCGCCCCGTCGTCCGTCCCATACTCGTTGACGATGGCGAACGTGGGACTGGTCACGCTCTCCGTCACCCCAAGCTCCCGGCACACAGCCCGGATAAAAGTGGTCTTTCCGGCGCCCATCTCTCCGTAGAAGGCGAAGACGCCGCGGCCGCCCGTCCGTCTGACAAACTCGCCCGCCGCGGTCTGAAGCGCTTCCAAATTCCTTATTTCTATCTGCATCCCCGTTTCATTACGTTATTTGTTCCCCGCGCGCCCCGCACCCGTCCGGCCGGCGCCGGCGCCGCTTTCCCGCGGGCGTCGCGGTCAACTGAATGGGAACAAATGTATCCATTTCCGCCGTATCTCACAATTATTTCACTTTTTTTTGAGTCCCTCCCCCGTCAAGCCGGCGCAGCAGTAACGGCGGACAGAATAAAAAATAATGCCATGATTTTATACGGATCCTCCCCATTTATTTTTATAAAAAGGCTATATTTGCAGCGACACCTTTATTAAATTAATTCGTATGCAAACAGCAAAATTATTATCCATCACGATCCTGTCCCTCCTTTTGGCAGGAAGCTGCGGACGGCAGTCAGGCAGCATTTTTAACGGAAAAGACCTGTCGAACTGGCACTTTGTCCTCCAGGGCGATTCGGTGCCGGGAGACCAAGTATTCACCGTCGATCAGGGCGTAATCACCGTGAAGGGCGAACCGCTCGGCTACATGTACACCAAAGAGAAATATGCCGACTTCATCCTCGAACTGGAATACCGCTGGGCGGAAGAGGCAAGCAACAGCGGCGTCTTCATCCTGATTGAAGATCCGGCAAACCCCTTCCCCAAAGGAATAGAATGTCAGCTGGCGGCAGGGAATGCCGGAGATTTTGTTCTGTTGAACGGCGCTGACCTGAACGAATATTCCCTGCCCGAGGGTGCAACGGAACGCCCGCGATTCCCCGTAATCGGCAAACTGCACCCCTCGAGCGAAAAAACCGCCGGGGAGTGGAACAGAATGCAGGTCACCGTGACGGACGGAACCGTCACAGTCTTCGTCAACGACGTGCTGCAGAACGAAGCCTCCGGCAAAGTAAAAGCGGGACACATCGGCCTTCAAAGCGAAGGCGGGAAAATTCAGTTCCGCAACCTGTTGCTGCGGAAGCTGTGACGCCCGCGCACGGCAACAGACAAAAAACAGATCGTTCATTATGACAAAACTTTCGGAAACGGCTCAACAGTTTATCGCCCTGGAAGAGAAGTACGGGGCGCATAACTACCATCCCCTTCCCGTGGTGCTCTCCCGCGGGCAGGGATGCTACGTCTGGGACGTGGACGGAAAGAGGTATTTCGACTTTCTGGCGGCCTACTCCGCCGTGAACCAGGGACACTGTCACCCCAAAATCGTGAAGGCGCTGTGCGAACAGGCCGAAAGGCTTTGCCTCACCTCGCGCGCCTTTTATAACGACACGCTGGGGAGATTCGAAAAGTTTATCCACGACTACTTCGGCTACGACAGGATGCTGCCGGCGAACAGCGGCGCCGAAGCGGTGGAAACGGCGCTGAAACTGTCCCGGAAGTGGGGATACCTCAAAAAGGGTATTCCCGGGAACGAAGCGCTCATCGTGGTATGCGAAGGCAATTTCCACGGCAGAACCACTACCGTCATCTCCGCCTCAGCCGACCCGGAAGCGCGCGCGGGTTACGGCCCCTATACGCCCGGATTCGAAATCATCCCCTATAATGACGCCGGCGCACTGGCTTCCCTGCTGGAAGAGAAATCCGCTTCCGTTGCCGCCTTCCTGGTGGAACCCATTCAGGGGGAAGCGGGCGTGAACGTGCCGGACGACGGTTACCTGAAGGCCTGTCATGCGCTCTGCAAAAAGCACAACGTCCTCTTCGTCGCCGACGAGGTGCAGACCGGCATCGCCCGCACGGGCCGGAGGCTTTGCTGCGACCACGAGGGGATCCGACCGGATATAGTGATCCTCGGGAAGGCCCTTTCGGGCGGCGTACTTCCCGTTTCGGCAGTCCTGGCCGGCGACGAGGTGATGCTCACCATCCGCCCCGGACAGCACGGATCCACCTTCGGAGGATTCCCCCTGGCCTGCCGGGTGGCGACCGCTGCACTGGAGGTCGCGGACGAGGAGGGACTGGCGGAAAGGGCTGCGTACCTGGGACGGATCTTCCGCGAGGAGATGGAAAAGACCAAAAGCCCCTTCGTCCGGCAGGTACGGGGGAAGGGACTGCTTAACGCTGTGGTGATCAGTCCGCACAACGGAAAACGGGCCTGGGACGTCTGTCTGAAAATGGCCGAAAACGGCCTGCTGGCAAAACCGACTCACGATCATATCATCCGCTTTGCACCGCCGCTCGTGATCACGGAGGAGGAACTGTACGAGGCCATCGATATTATCAGAAAATCAATCAAGTCACTGGAATCCCTTCAGTGAACTGCTCTTATGCAAACAACATCCAAAATACTGATGGTGCGCCCCTTCAGGTTCGCCTTCAACGAAGAGACGGCGCTGAACAATCATTTTCAGCAGCAGGCCGATTTTGCCGGCGCGGAAGCGGTCAGGGCGCAGGAGGAGTTTGACGCCTTCGTGAACCGACTCCGCGGCAGGGACGTGGAGGTGCTGGTCGTGCAGGATTCTCCCGATCCGCTGACGCCTGATGCTGTTTTCCCCAACAACTGGTTTTCGTCGCACCTTTCCGGCGAACTGGTGCTCTATCCCGTGTTTGCCCCGAATCGCCGCCTGGAGAGGAAGCGGGAGGCGGTCATCTCCACATACGGCACGATCCTGTCGGTTCCGCTGTCGACCGTCGAAATGCTCGGAGGAGGGTCGGTCCGCTGCATGATGGCTGAGATTTTTTATTAGGCGGAAGGTTTCCCCCCCACGGACCTTCCGGGACGGAGTGACGGTATGAATAACTGTAGCAGTGCGAACAGTATGCAAAAAGTATCCCGCGAGCAGGAAAAAAATGAGGATCATGTTTTATTCGCTTTACTGAAGAGGAGAGACAGGGAGGCATTCTCCGTGATATACCGGAAATATCACCGGTATCTCTATGCGCTGGCGCTGAAGTACCTCAAGAGCGTGCAGATGGCCGAGGATGCCGTGCAGCATGTATTCGTGAAGCTGTGGGAGTCAGCCGGGGAGATTCATATCGGGATCAGTCTGAAGGGTTATCTCTATACGATGACCAAGAATTTCATTTTGAATACGGTGCGCGATCGCAGGGAAGCCGTTTCGTTCAACTACGTCAGCGCGCAGGTCGATTTTCCCGGAGATGTCGATATATTGAAGGAGGTGGAAGAGAAGCAGATGCACGAAATTCTCTACGGGTGCATAGAGCAGCTTCCGCCGCAGAAAAGAGAGATTTGCCTGCGGAAACTGAAGACTTCCGACAGCAATTATGAGATTGCCGACAAAATGGGCATATCCGTGCATACGGTCAAGTCTCATTATCAGGAATCCCTGAAGATTCTGCGATCCTGTTTCCGGCAGATTAAGATGCTGCTGTTATAAAAAACGGGGGACGGACACTCATTTCTTTTGCGGAGATATGTGTCTATATGTAGAGGGGGCGGCCGGGTGAACTCCGAAACCGCGAACCGGCCGGCCGGGAAAAGGGTCGGCGGCGCCTGCGAAAAATAATTATACGAAACGAATTAAAATGGATTTACCGGACAAAAATATGATCAAAAGGGTTATCGCCGAAACTGCGTCGAAAGGGGATGCGGAGGAGGCGGCTGACTGGTTCGCTTCCACGGCGGAGGGGCAGCGGTGCCTGTCTGACCTGCTCGACAGGGACGCCTGCCTGATGGGGAACGATCCCGATACGGGCAGATCGTTTACCCCGCTGCAGTCCGATCTTCTGTACGCGAGAATCAACAGGGATATTTACCGTAACCGCGTCAGGAAAGGCCTGCTCAGGGTGGCGGTCATTCTTTTGCCGGTGCTGCTTCTCGCCGGACTGGGCTTCTTCCTGAACGGACAAACCGGTCTTTTTGCCGGGGTGACCGGTTCCGAAGTATACGTCCCCCGGGGTGAGGATGCGCGGATCTTTTTTCAGGACGGTACCGAGGTATATCTCAATGCGGATACGCGTATCCGTTATCCCAACAGTTTCGGACTGAGGAAAAGGGAGGTCTGGCTCGACGGGGAGGCCTATTTTAATGTGACGTCCGGTCGCAGCCGACCCTTCACGGTACACGCGCAGCAGACGGAAACGGTGGTGTCGGGAACTTCTTTCAACGTGAGGGCTTACGGCAGCGACAATACGGTGGAGGTGGTGCTGGATGAGGGGAAAACTTCCTTCCGCGTGCACCGGGACAGCTATCCGATGCTGCCGGGGCAGAAGATCGAATATGACAGGTCTACCGGGAAAACTACGCTGCGAAATCTGGTTAACCCTTCCGGCGCCTCGCTGTGGAAAAAGAATATACTCTATTTTGACGATACGCCTCTTGCCGGGGTGATGAGGGAGCTGGAGAGAAGGTTTGACGTGCAGTTTCGCCTGCAGTCGCCTGCAGCGCTGAATTACAGTTATACCCTTACCACCCGCCAGCCGGGGATCGAAAATGTATTGAGGGAACTTCAGAAAATATCTCCCGTCAAATTTGTCATCGAAGGCGATACGGTCACGGTCTCCCTCTGATGTTCATTGAAAAGTGCCGGCGCGGATTCCCTTCGTGCGGCATGAGATGTCTCCGCTTCGGTCGACATGACGGTGAATCTCCTTTATAAATTAGACAGACAATAAAATTAAACAATCAATAAAATCAGACAGACATGAAAAAGTTAATAATCGGTATCGGGGTTTTCACCCTGTTTTCATTCACCCTGTTTTCATTCACCCTGCTTTCATTCACCCGGGGCGCATCCGCCCCCGAAGGGTTCGGAATTCACTTCAACAGCGACCACGAAGTCTCCGGACGGAAATTTGCCGTCAGAGA
>JAIRSV010000170.1 GCA_031255275.1 Proteiniphilum sp. | reverse complement strand
GTATTTGGGGGTTCCCGAAAAGCATTTGGGGGTTCCCGAAAGGTATTTGGGGGTTCCCGAAAAGCATTTGGGGGTTCCCAAAAGGTATTTGGGAGTTCCCAAAAAGCATTTGGGGGTTCCCAAAAAGTTTACGGGAACTTCCAAACTGTCCGGGGAAGCTTCCGGCAGTTTGACCGGGATGTAAAATCCTGTATTCCGGACAGCTACCGGAGCCGGCGAAGCCGGTTCCCGCGAAGAGGGCATGTTGTTTCCGAACGGTCATTCCATAAGGGATTTATTATATATGTGAACAGGCGATTCTCAAGCGCCGTGAAGCGTTTGCAAATCTAAGGAAGTTTTTTGTAAAAAAGAACTTTCGCAGCAGTAATTTTTCATTTGAATATTGAGCCGGACGCGCAGCATGAATAACACGCACACAGCACGTGAGTTACGGCACAGCCGGGACGCGTACCGGTTCAATTCCGAATTAATTTTTCGTTTTAGAGGGAAAGTCATAACTTTGCACCGCGTTGCAAAGGAATGTGACGGACTAATTTAGCGGAATATATATATGTATAATTGGTTTGAGTGCAAGATAAGGTATGAGAAGATGCTGGAAACCGGCATGAGGAAAGCCGTTACGGAACCTTATCTGGTAGACGCACTGTCGTTCACCGAAGCGGAGGCCAGGATTATTGAGGAGATCAAACCCTTTCTTTCGGGCGAATTCTCCATATCCGACATCAAACGGGTGAAGTATACGGAATCGTTCTTCAATGAGACGGGAGACCGTTACTATAAGGTGAGGCTCTATTTCATTACGCTCGACGAAAAAAACGGTTCGGAAAAGAAAACTGCCGTCAACATGCTGGTGCAGTCCTCCTCGCTGAAAGAGGCCGTGGAAATCGTGGAGACGGAAATGAAAAAGACCATGATCGACTATGCCATTGCCGCGGTAACGGAAACGGCCATCATGGACGTATTCCCCTATGGCGGGGAGCAGGATAAAACGGAAACGGAGTGACGGTACGATCCCATATTGACGCTTTGCGGAAGACACTCCCCCCCGGAGTCACGCTCGTGGCAGTCTCCAAGTTCCATCCCGCAGAGACAGTCCGCCAGGCCTACGATGCCGGACAGCGGATCTTCGGCGAAAGCAGGGTACAGGAACTGATCGCCAAAAAAGACCTCCTTCCCGACGATATAGAGTGGCATTTCATCGGCCGCCTGCAACGAAACAAAGTCAGGCAAATCGCCCCCTTCATATCCCTCATACACAGTATCGACAGCGAGCAGCTGCTGCTCGAAATAGAAAAACAGGCAGCCGCCTGTAACCGGACAATCCCCGGTCTCCTGCAAATCCATATCGCCCGAGAGAAAAGCAAGGCAGGCTTCCCGCCCGACGCGTGTCGCCGTTTCCTGGCAGAAGGCAAATGGAAGGCATCCCCTCACGTGCAGATCGCCGGCGTAATGGGGATGGCAACCCTTACCGATGACGAAAACCGGATACGTCAGGAGTTCCGGCTACTGAAGTCGCTGTTCGACGAACTGAAAACCGCATATTTCCCCAATGACCCGGCCTTCAGAGAAATATCCGCAGGCATGACGGACGATTACCGGATTGCCATACAGGAAGGAAGCTCTGTGATACGGACGGGAACGCTGATTTTCGGAGAACGCTGATGCAGACTGCCTTACCCCCGTTAGCGGACATATTATTCAGCGGCAGGATATTGATTTTATGGATAAAATGCCTAATTTTGCAGGACATGTAATTTTTGAAAAACCATCACATTATACATGATTAATTTAGAAACAACATTTGCCGGATTACGCTTGAAGAATCCGCTGATAGCCGGAAGCAGCGGCCTCACCAATTCAATGGAAAAGATAAAGGAACTGGACAGCGCCGGAGCCGGAGCAATCGTACTGAAATCACTGTTCGAAGAACAGATAGAAAGCCATTCCGATAAGCTTGTGCAGATCGCCGACTATCCCGAAGCGACCGATTACATCAACACATACGTCAAGATGAATCACGTGGACAAATACCTGAATTTGATCCGCTCCGCCAAAAAAGAATGTGCCGCCCCCATCATAGCCAGCATCAACTGTTATAAGCCAAGCCGGTGGGTCGAATTCGCCAAAACCATTCAGGATGCCGGCGCCGACGCGCTCGAACTGAATGTGTTTATGCTGAACGCAGGAGAATATGAAGATTCATACCTGGAAAACTCCTGCACGGAAGTCGTGAAAGAATTGAAGAAAATAATCCACATCCCGGTCGTGATAAAAATGGCAAAATACATCAGCAACCTGCCGCGACTGGTGAGCAGGCTGAAAGCCCTGGGAGCCGGCGGAGCAGTACTCTTCAACCGCTTCTATCAGCTCGACATCGACATCAAGAATATGGAGATCACCTCAGGCCCGGTATTCAGCAACCCCTCCGACTTCAGTGAGACGCTGCGCTGGACAGCCATTGTCTCGGGACGCGTCCCCGACTTCGACATCGCCTGCTCATACGGAATACATTCCTGGGAAGACGCCGTCAAGGGAATACTGGCCGGCGCCGGCGCCATCCAGCTGTGCAGCATGCTCTACAGGCAGGGCACCGGCGCAATAGGCGAAATCCTTACCTGCATGGAAGAGTGGATGCAGCAAAACAACTACGAATGTATAAACGACTTCAAAGGCAAGCTGAACCACCTCAATACCAAAAGCCCGACGCTTTATGAACGGGTACAGTTCATGAAATACTTCTCCGGTTACAAAGAATAAGCCGCCGACCCCACCGACACCCCGTCCAGAGATGAATATACAGCAGTTGGAATACATTATCGCGGTAGATAACTGCCGCAGCTTCTCCAAAGCCGCCGGAGCCTCCTTTGTGACTCAGCCCACATTGAGCATGATGATCCAGAAGATGGAAGATGAACTGGGGGTGAAAATATTTCACCGCCCCCCCCAGTCCCTGGTACAGCCAACCGAAATCGGCAAGCAAATCATCAGCCAGGCACGCATTGCCGTAGCCCAGGTAAACCGGATCAAAGAAATCATACAGGAAGAGAAAGATATAATAAAAGGAGATTTCCGTCTGGGGATTATCCCCACAGTCTCACCCTATCTGCTGCCGAAACTGATGCAGGTACACCGTGAAAACAGGCACGACGTACGCATCGTCATATCCGAACTGACCACCGACCAGATACTGAAAGGACTTGCCGGCGACTCCCTCGACGGAGGCATTCTGGCCACACCCCTGAAAGAACCCTCCGTCAGAGAATATCCGATCTATTATGAACGCTTCTTCGCCTACGTATCTCCGCGGGAAGAGACCCTGTTTGCCAAAGCAGCCCTCGACGAAAGCGACCTGAATACCGCCGGACTGTGGTTACTGGACGAAGTACACTGTTTCAGAACCCAAATACTGCACCTGTGCAACCTGAAGAAAAGGCGCAATGCAAATTCCGTTTTTTCCTACGAAGCCGGCAGCATCGACACGCTTATCAATATCGTAGACCGGAACGAAGGCCTCACCGTCATCCCCGAAATGGCACTTGCCGGCATGAGCAGAAAGCAAAAAGAGAATATACGCCCATTCAGAAACAGCAATCCGGTACGCGAAATCAGCCTCATCACACGGCGGGAATTTTTGCGGGAACGCCTGATAAACATCATTATCAACGAAGTGAAGTCCGCCGTCCCCCAATCGTTTCAGGATATGGCAATGAAGCAATATGTCGTACCGTTATAACCCCCCCTCCCGCCGGAAAAACATTTACACCTCCGGAGGGACGAAAGCAACGCACAACAGCCGTCCACTATGAATCCCGGGACAATTATCGACAAATACTACAAAGCAGGAACAAAGCTTCATGACATCTACATGTCACACGCCACCGATGTGACGGAAAAATCCCTGTCCATCGCCGGCAAGCATCCCGAACTGGCCGTAGACGTCCGCTTCATCGAAGAAGCAGGAATGCTTCACGACATAGGCATTTTCCTGACAAAGGCGCCCCGCATAGCCTGCGAAGGCAGCTATCCCTACATTTGCCACGGCTATCTGGGGCACGAACTGCTCGTCGGGGAAGGCTATCCCGGGCACGGGCTGGTATGCGAAAGGCATACGGGAACCGGACTGAGTCCGGAAGCCATTATCAGCCGGAAGCTGCCTGTCCCCCACAGAGATATGCGGCCGCAAAGCATGGAAGAAAAAATAATCTGTTTTGCCGATAAATTCTTCTCCAAGTCGCAGCTGGGAAAAGAAAAATCGCTGAAAAAAATCAGACAAAACCTCTCCCGTCACGGATGGCATCAGGTAGAGATCTTCGACGAATGGTGCGAATTTTTTCTATAAGTCCGCCCCCCATTCCGTTTTCTTATTTTTGGCAAACTATTTGCAGTGCCCAGAGAGAAGCAGCGCAAACAGTCCGGCTGTCCGGGCGGTGTGCCGGCTGACAGACAGACCGAAATGTGAAAAGTAAAATAATCGTAATGAAAAGAAACGATCAACAGAATACGAATCCCGAAAAAAGAAACAGGGAAAAAACCGGCGTTCAGGAAGAACCAGTCAACGGAAGAGCCGGAGACAAAATGACAGAAGAATCGGATGAACCGGCCGGAGCCGAAGCAAACCAAGAGCCGGCAGAACAGCCGGCAATCGACGAATTCCGGCAGAAATACGAAGAGTTGAACGACAGCTATCTTCGCCTGCACGCCGAATTTGACAACTTCCGGAAACGTACGCTCAAAGAGAAGACCGACCTGATCAAAAGCGGAGGAGAACGGGTTTTGCTTAACATCATCACGCTTGTCGACGATTTTGAGCGCGCATTTGAATCACTGCACAAAACGGAAGACAGAGACGCCATGCTGGAAGGGATGAATCTTATTCATGCCAAATTTATCGCTTTCCTGACGCAGCACGGCGTGAGCGAAGTAGAAGCCGTCGGACAGCCGTTCGACGCCGACAGCTTCGAGGCAATCACAACAGTTCCGGCGCCGGAAGCGTCGCAGAAAGGCATCGTGATAGACTGTATCCAGAAGGGATACCGGCTGAACGACAAAATTATCCGTTTTCCAAAAGTAATTGTGGGGGAATAGGATGTCAGCGAAAAAAGATTTTTACGAAATCCTCGGAGTAGCCAGGACAGCGACTGCCGAAGAGATAAAAAAGGCATACCGCCGAAAAGCCATCCAGTATCACCCCGACAAGAACCCCGGCGACAAGGAAGCGGAAGAGAAGTTCAAAGAAGCGGCAGAGGCGTATGAGGTGCTGAGCGATGATCAGAAGCGCGCCCGGTATGACCAGTTTGGCCATGCAGGTATGGGCGGAGCAGCTTCAGGCGGCTTCAGCGGCGGCGGCATGTCGATGGAAGATATATTCTCCCAGTTCGGAGATATATTCGGCGGCCACTTCGGCGGCTTCGGCGGTTTTGGCGGCTTCGGCGGATCCCAGCGGGGAAGAAGGGTAAACAGAGGTTCCGACCTTCGCGTGAAGGTGAAACTGAGTCTGAAAGAGATCCTCAACGGCGTGGAGAAAAAGATCAAAGTGAAAAAGTATGTCCCCTGTACGCACTGTAACGGCAACGGCTCCGAAAACGGAAACTCAGCCTCAACCTGTCCCACCTGCAACGGTTCGGGTATGGTGACGCGCGTGGCGAATACCATTCTCGGTCAGATGCAAACCTCCTCAACCTGCCCCACCTGCAACGGTGAGGGAACAACCATCACGAAAAAATGCACTTACTGCAGCGGCGAAGGAGTTGTACGCGATGAAGAGATACTCTCCATCAGGATCCCCGCCGGTGTAGCGGAAGGCATGCAACTCTCCATGTCAGGCAAGGGAAATGCCGCCCGGAGGGGAGGCGTCAACGGCGACCTGCTGATCGTAGTGGAAGAGGAACAGGATCCGAATCTGATCCGTGACGAAAACGATGTAATATACAATCTGTTTCTGAGCTTCCCCCTGGCAGCCCTCGGCGGAACGGTGGAGGTTCCAACCATCGACGGGGTGGCAAAAGTGAAAATAGAACCGGGCACACAACCGGGAAAGGTGTTACGCCTGCGCAATAAGGGACTTCCCTCGGTAAACGGTTTCGGCAAGGGCGATGAACTGGTCAACGTGAACGTGTACGTCCCGGAAACCCTGAGCGAGAAGGAACGCAAATGGTTGCGGGAGATGGATAAGTCAGAAAATTTTGTCCCCTCCAAGACGGCGCGGAAGACGGTATTCGACAAATTCAAAAGAATGTTCGACTGACGCGATCCTTAATTATTGTTGCGGAATACGGACGGACGCTAAGAGTCTATGGGCAATCCGGGTAGCGGATATATCATACATGAGATCACTCCTTTGTCGGACAGAGACTGCTTCTATATTGCCGACCGGAGAAAAACGGAATTTACCTACCCGCTACATTCCCACAGCGAGTTTGAGATCAATTATGTCGAAAATGCCGAAGGCGTAAGGCGTATTGTAGGCGATTCCGTCGAGATCATCGGCAAGTATGACCTTACGCTTATCGCCGGCGAGGAGTTGGAGCACGTATGGGAGCAGCATCAATGTACCTCGAAACAGATCAGGGAAATAACCGTCCAGTTCTCCAAAGATCTTTTTTTCGGCAATCTCATCCGCAAGAACCAGTTCGACAGCATCCGAAGGATGCTCGACAGCGCCCAGAAGGGGATTAACTTCCCGATGGAAACCATTATGAAGATCTATCCCATGCTCGACACACTGTCTGCCGAAAAGTCGGGATTCCATGCAGTGATAAAGCTGCTGATCATTCTGTACGAACTTTCCCTGTGCGACAGTTACCGCACGCTGACAAGTACTTCGTTTGCCCATATCGACGAAAATTCCGACAGCCGGCGTGTACGGAAAATACAGGAATATATAAACAAATATTACAGGGAGGAGATACGGCTGGAAGACCTCGCGGGCATCACAGGAATGACTCCCGTGGCGTTGAGCCGTTTTTTCAAACTGAGATCCGGGAAAACAGTGTCCGATTATATTATCGATATTCGCCTGGGACACGCTGCAAGGCTTTTGGTGGATACCACAAACACCGTCGCCGAAATATGTTATGATTGCGGTTTTAATAACATATCGAACTTCAATCGCATATTCAAAAAGAGAAAAGGCTGTTCGCCAAAGGAGTTCCGTGAAAACTACCGGAAAAGGAAACTGATTATCTGAACTTTGTTGGAGAAAACCAGCTCGGGGAGCGCCTGAGTGGCAAGGGGCGGGAGCACCCGCCCCGACGAACGAAAAAGCATTTTCCACTTTCCACTTCGCAGGGGCGTTGCCCCTGTGACCCCACCGGCTTTTTTGTCTTGACACAAAAAAGTCGGCA
>JAIRSV010000094.1 GCA_031255275.1 Proteiniphilum sp. | reverse complement strand
CCCCGGCTAAAACGATTCCTTTCATAGTCAATCCGGTTTTTTCGCAAAGATACGAAAATATTTTGCTCTGCTGCCGTTCGCAGCGCTGTTATTCGCTCGTGTTTCCAGTTGCTGACATCCGTTGAAGTTTTTCTCCCGGACAACTGCGGGTATCGAATTGTGTATTTTGAATAACGGGATAGCTTATAAATGTCTCTTTGTTTCTGTCATATACACAAATTGCCCGGCTAAAATACAATAACATGATAAATGTTATTTTTAGTCTGATACTTTACATCCGAGTTTATATGTACCGTTACATTTGTACCTTCTGATGTGAGGTATGCGCAATTCGGGGTATTTGTATTTAACTCTCCGGCATCAGAAACCGGCTGGTAAGCCGAAATACCTGTCAATGGAATTGCTTTATCACTGATCATCGGGCGTTGAAATGTTATTGCAGCTTCCGGTACGCGACGTATTCCATTCTTAAAACCATAAATCTCAACGAATGCACGATTATCATTCCGCCATATAAGTTTTTCGCCGGAGAACAACAATCGTCCTATCCGGGTTACCGTGCCATCTTTTTTGTCGGTAACCATCATACAGACCCAAGAATGAGGTTTACCCTTGAATTTTATAGTTTCTTCCTTGACCAATGATAACGTATAGGTTCCTTTCGTCCATTCGTAAGGACGCCTTACGCTACAAAATTCACCCTCATATCCTGCGCTTTCGCACAGCCCGTTCTCATACATCTCTACATATTCCAGTCCTATGGGAATTTTATGGTCATGGCTCCAGCGGGAGAAGATACCTCCCTTTCCGCCATCTTTATGTTCTGTCATCTCTTTGGTGGTAAACCCGCCAATATGTGTTTGAATCCCGCCATAAAATAGCTCTCCGTTGAAAGTACCGTTAAAAGGGGATATATAGAGAAGATAATCCGTTGACACGTCCCTTTCAATTATTATATCCATATCTACCCGCTGGAAATCCATAATAGTATCGGCAAAATTCCATGTGAGCGCCATTAAATGCCAAGGAGTATTGGGAAGCGTTATGTTCCTCAACTCTGCAAGTTCATAAATATCACCATTGAATTCGTTGATATAACATGCATACTCTTCCTGCCTCTGCTTCTTCTCTTCCTTATGTTTCAAGAGAAACGAATCCAGAATTTCCACTGTTTTCGATCCGTTCTCATCATCACCTCTATCGAAATAGATAGATCGAAAGAAAGGTATTATCTCATCGTTAAAAATATTGCCATAATAGTTTTCCAGATATAATGGCAATTGCCGGAGAAAACTATCAGGCTTGTTCAGGTGAACACTCGTAAGAAGGTTATAGGTGTCAATCGTAAAAGGATGATAAATATCTTTATGTTGTCCGTAAACTTCGATTGCCTCATCAAACCGTAATCCGAACAGCAGATATACCAACTCCTGATCATAATTTCTTGTTTGCGATGAAAGAGAAAATGATCCAAAAAACATAAACAGAGATAAGACGATGTATTTCATTTGCAAAATTCATTTTTAACCCAAAATGTCCATTTCAGCATTAATTCATAAAACAAGTATTGATTTTCGACGAATTAATGCGCGATATTTTGCTTATTATGAACAATTTACAAGTGCAATTTTCTAATGGTGTCCATTAGAAAATATAGAATTATAAATCTTCATTATCAATCAGTTATATTCTAATGGACATTTTGGGTTTAATTTCTCCGGAAAACAGCTCGTTATGGAAATCGGATGAATATTGATAAAAAGTTTGTAGGAGTCTTTTCTTTATATTGATTAAAAAACTCAATAGCCTCTTCAAATCGTTTATCGAACAATATGTCACTTAATTCCTGATCGTAATTTCTCGTCTGGGATGAAAGAGAAAGAGACCCAAGAAAAAGAACAAAGATAAAATAATAAATTTCATTTTAATTCATTCATACGATTTCCGCATAAAACCCCTATCCACTCTTGAGCGATCTTGAAGACAGGTAGAATAAAATTTTAATTGTTTCTTATTCCATTTTCGTAGATTTAAAAACGTTATTACTATTTCAAAACTACGGAAACAGGAACAGAATCATGCCATATAAAAGGAGATGACATAGTGTATTAAATCAAAAAAAGTAAGTTTTTTTAGCTTCCCAAAAACTTACTTTTCGCTTACTTTTGCTTGTTCCCAAATGTCCGATTTGAGCTATTTAATAAAAATAAAAAAGCTCTGAAATCCAGCAATCTCAAAGCTTTTCCCTTACAAGTGGTACCACCAGGAATCGAACCGGGGACACACGGATTTTCAGTCCGTTGCTCTACCAACTGAGCTATGGTACCAACATTTTCTTGAATCGCGAGTGCAAAGATAAGCGCATTTTTGAGATTTACAAAATTTGCAAATGAAAAAGCAACAAAATTTACTCCTCTACCAACGGATTCCAGCCTTGCGCACGGAGTTGCATCTCTTGCCCGTCACGGGTAACCAGATAACAACCTTGTTCGGGCGGAGTAATATGTCCTATCAGGTGGATTCCCTTCAGGTCGTTCATTTTTTCGTGCAGATGCAGGGGAACGGTAAAGAGTAATTCGTAGTCTTCCCCGCCATTCAGGGCTACGGTCGTTACGTTCATATTGAACGTTTCGGCCATTACCGCGGTTTGGTAATCGACAGGGATACGCTCTTCGAAAAGCCTGCAACCGGCATAGCTTTGTTTACAGATATGGAGCAATTCGGACGACAACCCGTCGGAAATGTCTATCATGGAAGTGGGCACAATTCCGTTCTCCGCCAGCCCGTCCACTATATCTTTTCTGGCTTCCGGTTTGAGTTGGCGTTCCAGCAGATATTCCCTTCCGGTGAAATCGGGTTGGAAGTCTTTATTGCCGTCGAAGACGGTCTTTTCCCTTTCCAACAGTTGCAGTCCCATGTAGGAAGCGCCCAAGTCGCCCGAAACATAAATCAGGTTGGTGTCTTTGGCTCCGTTCCGGAAGACAATTTTCTCTTCTTCTGCCGTACCGATGCAGGTGATGCTGATAGTGAACCCGGTGAGGGAAGAGGTGGTATCCCCGCCCACGATGTCCACGCCGTAAATCTCACACGCCAGCTTCAATCCGCTGTAGAACTCTTCGAGGTCTTCCACCGAAAGTCGCTTCGATACGCCTAAGGATACCGTAATTTGCCGCGGCCGCCCGTTCATGGCGTAAATATCGGAGAAGTTAACTGCTGCCGATTTATATCCGAGGTGTTTCAGGGGAGTATAGATGAGATCGAAATGAATCCCTTCCAATAGTAAGTCGGTCGTTATTAATGTCCGTTGTCCGCTGTGATCCACGATGGCGGCATCGTCGCCAATGCCTTTGATGGAACTTTCCTGCGTGAGCCTGATATCCCCGGTCAGGCGGCTGATCAGGCCGAATTCCCCCAGTGTAGCTATTTCCGTCCGTTTCATAGAATAAATTGATAAAAAAAGGCTGTCTTAAAATTACCCTCCACTGTCGGGAATTTGCAGACAACCGCTTTTATGAAGAAAAAAATGTCAAATCCTCCGAATGATGGTACGCATGATCTCTGCCATTTTCGGCTGAGCGATTTTGGCTGCTTCCTGGACATCTTCGTGCGAAACTTCCACAATCTTGCCGGTCACACCCAGGTCGGTGATGATGGAGAATGCCAGCACCTTCATTCCGGCGTGGTTGGCCACGATCACTTCCGGCACGGTAGACATGCCCACGGCGTCTCCTCCTATGATGCGCAGGAAATTGTATTCGGCGGGTGTCTCAAAGGTCGGCCCCTGAAGGCCGATATAGACACCGTGCTGCAACTTGATATTTTTCTCTCTGGCGATTTCCATCGCCATCAGCCGCAGCGATTTGTCATACGCCTCGCTCATGTCGGGAAAGCGAGTGCCCAGCTCGCTGAAGTTCTTCCCTCGGAGCGGATGTTCGGGGAACAGGTTGATATGATCTTCAATCAACATTATATCGCCGACATCGAAACTGGAATTCATCCCCCCCGCGGCATTGGAAACGAAAAGGTACTTGATGCCCAGTGCCCGGAAAACACGGACGGGGAAAGTGACCTGTTTCATATCATACCCCTCGTAATAGTGGAAGCGCCCCTGCATGGCCAGCACCTTCCTGCCGCCGAGCGTGCCGGCGATCAGCTTTCCGCTGTGACCCTCCACCGTGGAGATGGGGAAGTTGGGAATCTCCGTGTAGGGAATCTCTCTTTTATCTTCGATTTCGTGTACCAGTTCGCCCAGCCCCGTGCCGAGAATGATGGCGGTATTGGGAACTCCGTCGATTTTACTTTTCAGATAATCTGCTGTTTGTTTGATAGCTTCTAACATGTTCTAAAATATTATTGTTGAATTTTTCCTGTTCCTTTTCGTCGATAAACGTTACGCATACGGGGATGTAGTAGAGCATCCTCTTCATTTCCTCATCGAGAAAGGGCAGCGTTCTGAGGCGGACGGCGTCCTTCTCCGTGGTGAGGATGATCTTGTTGCTGTCGTCCACCGCATTGACCATTTCCCGGATAGACTGTATATCTTTCTCCCTGAAGGAGTGATGATCGGGAAAAAACAGGGTGTAAAGGCTGTATATTATATGTTCCAGCTTATCCACCAGAGGCTGGGGCGAGGCAATGCCGGCCACCAGAAAGACGTGCTTCTTGCGGAGATCCTGCACCTGAAAGGGGGCACCCTGCAATTCCGGAAAGAGGGGAATTATCATCCCGTAGTCGAAGCCGGTGAAATAGAGCTGCTGATAAGGATAGAGATTCAGTCCGTTCGTATAAATCCGGAAGTCGATAGGCTGCATGTCCGGATCGCACTTGGTGACCACCACGATGGTCGCCCTCTCTTTCCCCCGTAACGGTTCACGCAATGATCCCGCGGGCAGCAGACGGTCTTCGAAGACGGGGCGGTTACTGTCCACCAGCAGGATGGAGAGGGAGGGCTGCACGCGGCGGTGCTGGAATCCGTCGTCAAGCAGGATCACATCGGGACGATTTTTCCTGTCAGCCGAGAGAATATTCCTGATACCGTTCACCCTATCCCTGTCGACCGCCACCAGTATTTCCGGGAATTTTCGCTTGATCTGAAGCGGTTCGTCACCTGCCTCGGACGCATTCGAGTCGGTGTCGACCATCATGAATCCCCGGCTCCTGCGTTTATAGCCCCGGCTGAGTACCGCGACCCTGTATTCCGGCGATAACAGCCTGACAAGGTATTCGACATGCGGAGTTTTCCCCGTACCGCCCACAGTGAGGTTACCTACACAGATGACCGGTATATCGAATGTCTCTTGTTTGAGTATTTTTCTGTCGAACAGTGTATTCCTGAAATTCACGGCAAGCCCGTAGAGCCATGCCAGCGGCCACACTGATCGACGGATTTCGACGGGAGGTTTCTCCTTTTCCATTAGTAAATATTCAATTCATACGGAATCCTTGCCTGTATATAATCCTGTTCCCTGATATTTTTCAACAGCATAAACATATCGTAACTTTCACCCAGGTACTCTTTCACAGTCCGCACAAGCACCTCCTCCTTCCCGGGATTGAACAGCTCGTCAAAACGCGAACGGAGCCTGGGATACTCGAATACTACGTAGCTTTTGCCCAGGTTGGCCATTTCGGCGGCTATTTCGATAGCTCTCTCGATTCCGCCCAGCTCGTCCACCAGCCCAATCTCTTTAGCCTGATTCCCTGTCCATACGCGGCCTTCGGCATAGAGCGCCATCGAGTCTTTCGGCATGTTGCGCCCTTCCGCGCAGCGGGTCAGGAAAAGGTCGTAACCCCTCTCCACCATTGTTTGGAAGAGTTGTTTCTCCCTTTCGTTGAGAGGACGCGTAATGTTGCCGAAGTCGGAAAACTCGTTGGTCTTTACCTCATCGGTAGATATACCCAGTTTTTTTGCACTCCCCGCAAAACTGGGTATGGTGCCGAAAATACCGATCGACCCGGTCAGGGTAACAGGTTGAGCTACGATTTTATCGGCGCCGCAGGCAATATAATACCCGCCGGAAGCCGCCAGGTCGCCCATAGAGACTACAACCGGCTTTTCCGCCTTCAGGTCGGTAACAGCCTTCCATATCTGCTCGGAAGCATAGGCGCTGCCGCCTCCCGAACTGATGCGGAATACTACCGCTTTTATCTCCCTGTCTTTTCTCAGTTTCTCGATCTGGTTCACCAGATACTTATCCTGGATGTCGGATGAACCGGTGCCTGAAGTAATGTTCCCGTGCGCATACAGGATGGCAATAGTATTGTCGGTCTTCTTCACGATTTTTGTAGTTACCGATTTCATGTTGGAGACCGTTGCCGACGGGATTTTAGCCTCTTCGCCGATGTTGAGCAGGCTCCGCAGGTAATTCTTCATCTCTGTTTCATAAAGGAGCGTGTCTACCAGGTTGGCCGAAAGCAGGTAGTCGGTCGACTGCATGGCGGGCAGACTGTTGGCCAGCAAATCAATATCGGCAGGCGTAAGCGATCGCGATTTGGCCAGGTCACTTTTGAGGAAACTCCAGGCATCATTCAGGAAAGAACTCACCTGCTCTCTGCTGGCCTCACTCATATCGTTCCGGGTAAACGGTTCCACGGCCGATTTATAGGAACCCACCTTGAATATCTGCATTTCGATCCCCAGCTTGTCGAGGGCGTCCTTATAAAAGACCGGGATCGACGCCAGTCCGTGGAGGTCGAGCATTCCCTGCGGATTGATGGACACCTTGTCGGCGACGGACGCCAGATAATAGCCCCCTTGCGTATAGGTATCGGCATAGGAAACGATGAATTTGCCGCTCTCTCCGAAATTTTTCAGTTCATGCCGGATCTCGGCCAGTGTGGCTATCGAGGCGGTTACGGAACGGGAATCAATATAAATTCCCTTCACCTTATCATTATTTTTTGCCTTTCGGATGGCGCTTACAATATCGTTCAGACCTGTGGCCGAAGGAAGGTCGGAGCTTATCAGGGATGTAAACGGATCCTCTTCGGGAGTACGTTCGGTGATGGGGCCGTTCAGACGGAGATGCAGGACGGTATTATCCTGAAGAATGAACTTTTCGGGAGTTGATACGGAGTCGAGAAACGATCCCATCGCTCCGAAAACAAGTACCATTGCAATGACGGAAAAGAGTATGTTCGCGATGACAAAACCCAGAGCCGACGCGAGCATGATTTTCAGAAAACCCTTCATACAGTAATTATTAATTGATTATGTGGAACAAAAGTAAAGAAAAAAGAGGTAAACCGCAACTTAAAATTACAGGTTCTTAATTAATTTCATTTGCAGATTTTTATTGTTGATAGTATTTTTGAGGCGTAGATATTTTTATAGTATGACGGAACAGGTTCTTAAAAAAATACAACGGAGAGGAAAAGTTTGCCCGTTCGCGCAACGTTTTTTCGTGTTTTTCATCTAATAAAGTGAACTGCGGTTTAGGAATGGAGGATTCGCAACTTGTCATAGCATGTAAGAAACAGGATCGTAATGCCCAGAGGGTATTGTATGAGCGGTATGCTCCCGCGATGATGGCGGTCTGTTTGCGTTACAGCGGGGAGGAAGAGACTGCCCGGGACTTGTTGCACGACGGATTTATCCGGGCCTTTACGCAGATTGGCTCATTTTCGGGCAAAGGTTCTTTTGATGGCTGGCTCAGACGGATTTTCGTGAATCTGGCATTGGAGAATTACAGGAAGGAAAAGCAGAAGTACCGCTTTATGGAGGAGTACAGCTATATCAATGCCGACGAAACGGAAACGGTTGCGGATAATTCTCTCGATATTGAGGATATTCCCGAAAAGGAGGTGCTTGATATGATAAAGAATTTGCCGCCCGGATACAGAACCGTGTTTAATATGTATATTTTTGAAGAGATGTCGCACAGGGAAATTGCCCGGGTACTGGGTATCAACGAGGCTGCGTCGCGGTCGCAGTTTTACAGGGCGAAGAAAATGCTGCAAAAGAAAATATCAGCCATTCTGCATAACAATCAAAGACGAGTACGATGATGTCAGAGAACGATATTAGAGAAAGATTTCAATCAAAACTCAGCGATTTTGAGGCGCCTGTCCCGCCGGACGGATGGGAGTGCGTGGAACGGTCGCTGAAAGCTGTTGCTGCTCGGACGACCCTCCGCCGGAGGTGGTATGGCGGGGCAGCGGCGGCCGTGCTGATATTGCTCGTCGGCAGCGTGTGGCTTATGCGTAATCCTGCCGTCGATACGGAAAGCGATGTTTCCGCATCGACGGCAGTGACACCCCTTGCCGGTGACGCTTCGGATTCCGGCACGGAACTGCTGACAGCGCCGGAATTGCTGCTCGAACCGGTTGTCGCGCCGACGGGCGCGGGCAGGTTGACGGCCGCCGGAACTTCCGGAAGGGTCGGAAGGCGAAAAGGGTCGATTATCCGCCATGCCGCTCCCGGCGAAATGTTGACTGCGTGGATGGAACGCATGAAGGTGCGGACGGGGGGTGCGAACGGAGAGATTGATGACAGTGCGCTCCGCCTGTTGGCGAAATCGCCGGAAAGGGATGCGGAGGAAGATGAAGAAGTTCTTGTGGTGAGGGGTGATGATGAATCTCTCTTTATCGGAGAATTTCCCGGCGAAAGCGGTGAGGGTACCCTGCTGCTTGCCGTGAACGGGAAGGGCGGGCTGACCGGCTATCAGCAAATGGTGAATACGCCCATGACGCTGCGAAGCATGAACATCCCGACTTCCGACGACAAATACTCGGAAATCAATAAGCAGCCCATGCAGGCCGCGAATACGGCTGGGAATGTTTCGGAAATGGAACATGACATCCCGGCCTCGTTCGGGATAACAGTCTCCAAATACCTCTCGGACGATCTTTTCCTCGAAACGGGCCTCGTCTACTCGTATCTTCACTCCAAGACAAGAAATACCAATAATAACTTCAGGATAGAGGAGAGACAGAAGTTTCACTACCTGGGTATCCCGCTGAATGTAAACTATAACATCTTCTCGCTGAACAGGCTGAACGGCTATATTTCGGCAGGGGGAACGGTGGAGAAGGATATATACGGAGAGTTCAGGAAAGTGCGGGAGGGACAGGTAATGAATTTGAATGAGGCGCTGGAGGAGTCGGAAGAATATGAGACGACAAAGATATCACAGCGGAACCTCCAAATCTCGGTCAACGCCGGTATAGGACTTTCCTATCCCCTTTACAACAGGCTGAGGGTGTACGGAAAAATCGGGGGCGCTTATTATTTTGACGCAAAGAACAAGTACAAAACCATTTATTCCGACAGGAAGATCGTGATGGATCTGAATGTGGGAGTGAGATATGAATTTTAATATATAAGTAAAAGAAAAGAAGATGAAAAAAATAAGTTTATTTTTCAGTGTTATCGGAGTGACTTTTTTAATGACCTCCTGTCTGGGAGAGGGAAGTAACAGCTATACGGATTCCACCTTTGTCTATTTGGCAGCGGATGATACGGGAACTCCCTACGGAAAGACTTTTTCGCGCTATTATTCCCCGGCACGTCTCATCACAAATCCGACCATGATGACAATGGACCCCGGCACCTTTAAGGTAATGTCCTACGGTTGGGAGGAGGCAAACGGCGTAACGTCGCTGCTTGTGGACGGGAAGACCGAACAGGCCGATAACGTGCGACTGCTGGAGGTGGTAGATATTGCCCGGACCGTACTGAACATGACGGAACTCCCGGAACAGCCGGAACAGGAAGATCCGGCGCCGTCGGCAGGATTTGATGAAATAGTGGCGCCCCTGTATGCGCATCACAGCAATTTCATGAACGATCACTGGGTCATCGAATATGCCTGCACCGCCAAAAAAGGTCAGAAAGCCAGTGTGACGTTCCACAAGAAAAAAGAGGAAAATGAAAAAGGCGAGATCGTAATAGATGTACGGCTTACTTTGACCGGTACGCCGGAGGGCGATTCAGACGTAAAGTACGTAAACGCCGTCGCGCTGAATATGTCCCCGCTGCGAGCCGCGAGTTCCGGAGAGGATAAATTGGAGATAAGATTCAAATACTACTCCAGGAACGAGAATAACAACCGGCTTGAGGAGGTGGAATCACAAAACGCTTATCCGTGGAATATTAGCGGGAATGAGTAATTAACCCTGTCGCGCGACAGGGTCGGAAGAGCGGCAGTCCCTTTCTGCAAAGAGGGACAGTCGCTCTTTTTTTATCGCCATAACTGAACGGAATGTGCTGCGTGCAAAGCCTGAATAACACGGGACGCAGCGAGAAACATCTACCGGACAACCTTCTCAAAATGGTGATCGTCATAGAACTTCGAGAAGGAATGTCCCCAGCGAAAACCGAGTCTGACAAACTCGTTCACGACCGGGTGACCGGGATAAAGAGTCCCGTTCACGGTGCTGTCCGACGAAGCCCCTTCGGGCTGACTGGGACGGTTTCCCGTTTTCCAGCGCAGGGGGTTGAACCGCGGATTGATGTCGATGGCCATCCCTGTCGCGTGTTTGGAGTAGGTGATGTCCCGGTAACAGAAACTGTAACTGTTGTTGTCGGCCATCGACAGGCTGTCGCTCCAGCCGTACCTCACGGCGGGAATTGCCTTCTCGACGACGAATCCTTCCGCCAGCATAAACCGGAATATCGTTCTGATATCTTCCGCTATTTTTTTGCCGGAAAGTATCTGTCCACGGTGAATTTTCCCGTCGCAGGAGAGGTAGAGTACGTCAAAAAGTTCCAGCTGATCGATGATGTTTTGAGGTGCTCCGGTGCCGGCAATCGCTTCGTCGAAACTGTAATCGGCGTCGGTAACGGTATCGTTTTTCACAGGTTCGGCCCCCCGCGTGCCGGCGACGCTATCGCTTTTTGCGGGACGGGCGTCCGGCGTCCCTCTTTTGTTTCCGGTGCACGAACTGAGAAGGATGAGGCCGGCAAGAATGACGAAAACGGTTTTCATCCCGGTATGTT
>JAIRSV010000080.1 GCA_031255275.1 Proteiniphilum sp. | reverse complement strand
GAGATGGTGCGGCAGTTGAGTTCGTTTACCTTGAGCGATTTCGGCAGAAAGTACCCGCTCAGGAAAGCCATCCCGTTATGAATAAGCACGAGGAAAAATATCAGGTGAATGTACCGGAGAAACAGGTGGAAGTTTCCGGCCAGGGCAGCCGCGATGAAGCCTACGAAGAAGATAATGGAGGCCGCCTGCACCGGTTTGTCCACCCTTTGGGTGAATTTCGGGAACTTCATCCCGACGAACATCCCTACAATCACGGGAATGCCGAGAATCAGGAAGACCGTCCGGAACATCTCCGCCGGATTAATCGTAATGGGGACTAACAGCGGCGAATGACGCGCATAAAGTCCGCCCCAGAAGGCAAAGTTGAACGGCGTCATAAAGAGGCTCATCACCGTGGTGATGGCCGTGAGGCTCACCGACAGGGTGATGTTTGACCTGGAGATGGAGGAAATCAGATTCGACACGTTTCCGCCCGGACAGGCCGCCACGAGAATCATCCCCATGGCCACCGCCGTGCTGGGACGCAGGACGATTACCAGCGCAAAGGTGAGCGCCGGCAGGAGTACGTATTGCGCGACGACGCCCAGCAGCATCGGTTTGGGATTGAGGAGCAGCGCCCTGAAGTGTTGCGGTTTGATGCTCAGCGCCACGCCGAACATGATGAAAGCGATGGCCAGATTCATCAGGTTGACGCTTTCCCGGTCAAAGTTAATCCGAATCCGGTCCAGCTGTTCCAGATTTCCGAAAAGAGAGAGTAACGAAGTGAATTGCATTGTGATGACAGAGTTGTATTGTAAGAAACCGTGCGTAATTTTCAGGATGCAAAGTTAGCATTTCCTGCAGGAAATGCTAACTTTGCACGTCATCTAAACAAAAAATCCTATGAGTGCACCTCTTGCCGAACGGCTCCGGCCGCAACACCTCGAAGAACTGATCGGACAGTCGCATCTGATCGGTAAAGGGGCGGTACTGCGCCGGATGATCGACTCGGGGAGGATCCCCTCCATCATCCTCTGGGGGCCTCCCGGCGTGGGAAAAACCTCCCTGGCCAACATCATCGCCAATACGCTCGACGCTCCCTTCTACAAACTCAGCGCCATCAATTCGGGCGTAAAGGACGTGCGCGACGTGATAGAGAAGGCAAAAAGCAACCGTTTTTTCGAATCATCCGCCCCCATCCTCTTCATCGACGAAATCCACCGCTTCAGCAAATCGCAGCAGGACTCCCTGCTCAATGCCGTAGAGACAGGCATCGTCACGCTCATCGGCGCGACCACCGAAAACCCCTCGTTTGAAGTGATCCGTCCCCTCCTCTCGCGCTGTCAGGTGTATGTGCTGAAACCGCTCGAAAAGCGCGAACTGGAGCAGCTGCTGCACCGCGCACTCACGGAAGACCGTCTCCTGAAAGAGAAGAAAATCGACGTCAGAGAGACCAATGCGCTTTTCCGTTTTTCGGGCGGCGACGCCCGCAAGCTCCTCAACACGCTGGATTTGACGGTAGCCTCCGACAGCGACGCCGAGATTGTCATCACCGACAGGATGGTGACCGAACGCCTGCAGGAAAACCCGGCCGCCTACGACAAGGGCGGAGAGATGCACTACGACATCATTTCGGCATTCATCAAGTCGATCAGGGGAAGCGACCCGGATGCGGCCATCTACTGGCTCGCCAGGATGGTAGCGGGCGGAGAAGATCCCAAGTTCATAGCCCGCCGGCTGGTGATACTCGCCGCCGAGGATATAGGTCTGGCCAATCCCAACGCCCTGTTGCTGGCCAACGCCTGCTTCGAAGCGCTGCAAAAAATCGGATGGCCGGAAGGGCGCATCGTGCTGGCCCAGACGGCCCTCTATCTGGCCACTTCGCCCAAAAGCAATTCGGCCTACCTCTCCATCGACCGCGCCATCGCCAAAGTAGCACAGACCGGCAACCTGCCCGTCCCCCTGCACCTGCGCAACGCCCCCACCTCGCTGATGAAGGAGCTTAACTACGGAAAAGAGTACAAATATGCGCACGACTACGAAAATCACTACGTCCGACAGGAATATCTTCCCGCGGAATTAAAGAACAGTCGTTTCTGGGAGCCTCAGCCCAACCCCTCCGAGGCAAAAATGGCAGAATTGATGAGAAAACTCCGGGGAGAATAGCGTCCCCCGGCCGATTGAAAGTTACATTTGATACCCGCCCCCGTCAGACAAGGCCTTGACGGTCGGCGACACGATTATTCCCCCCAGTTGATCGAATACTGCAGCAAATCGGCAGCCGCCTTCTTCTGTTTTTTTTGCGACACCTGCCGGCGGACGTATTGTGGCGTAAGTTCGTTCACCGTCTGCACGGGCAGCTCGCGACACACGATGAAGTATTGTGCACGCTTCATCACGACGCCGATTCTCTTCAGCTGTGCAGAAGTCAGCCTGCCGTAGCGCCGCGAGGCGACGATCAGTCCGGCCGACTTCACGCCGATACCCGGTACGCGGAGGATCATTTCATAAGGCGCCGTATTCACGTCGATCGGGAAAAAATCGGGGTGCCGTAGCGCCCAACTCATTTTAGGGTCAACATCCAGGTCAAGGTCAGGACGCGTCCCGTCCACCAGTTCGCCCGCCCTGAAGTCATAGAAGCGGATCAGCCAGTCAGCCTGATACAGGCGATTTTCGCGCACCAGCGGCGGACGTGAGAGAGCAGGCAGACGGCTGTCGCCGGGATTCACGGGGATATAGCCCGAATAGTAGACACGCTTGAAGGAGGGACGCCTGTAGAGCGCCGAAGCGAGCGAAAGGATTTGCCGGTCACTGTCGGGCGAGGCGCCTATGATTATCTGGGTACTCTGTCCCGCAGGGACAAACCTGGGCGCCGAGCGCATCTTTTTGCGATCCTCCGCGCTTTCCAGTATACCCTGCTGAATGGTACGCATGGGAGCAAACACGCTTGGATAATCCTTTTCCGGGGCAAGCAGCTTCAGGTTCTGTTCCGACGGAATTTCGAGGTTCACGCTCATGCGGTCGACCAGAGTTCCCGCCCGGACAACCAGTTCGTCGCTTGCTCCGGGGATAGTCTTCATGTGGATGTAACCGTTGAAGCGATGTTCGCCGCGCAGCAGTTTCACCACGTGCAACATGCGTTCCATCGTATAATCAGGGTTTCGCATCACGCCGGAACTGAGGAATAGACCTTCGATATAATTTCTCCGGTAAAACTCGATCGTAAGTTCCGCCAGCTCTTCGGGCGAGAAAGCCGTACGCCTCACGTCGTTGCTTCGGCGGTTTGAGCAGTAAGCGCAGTCATAGATACAATGATTGGTCAGCAGTATTTTGAACAGAGAGATACAGCGGCCATCGGGCGTGAAGCTGTGGCAAATGCCCCATCCGGCCGCCGAGCCGATACCGCCCGGCACATTACCGCGCGAAGTGCCGCTCGACGCGCAAGAGACATCATATTTGGCAGCGTCAGCAAGAATTTTCAGTTTTTCGAGCGTCCAGTCATTCATAACGAGCAGAGAATTTCGTCCGGGAAAGCGAACCGGAACAAGGGTGCAAAGAAAGGAAATAGTATGCAGTTTGACAAATTTATAAGAGAAGTAGAGAAGACCAGCTCGGGGAGCGCCAAGCTGCAAGGGGCGGGAGCACCCGCCCCGACGAGCGATAAAGTGTCCCGGAGGGACACGATTTTCATAACCGCAGGTCGCTGACCTGCGGGGGGAGAACATCAGCGTCATACTGCCTGAAAGGCAGTACCGTCC
>JAIRSV010000122.1 GCA_031255275.1 Proteiniphilum sp. | reverse complement strand
AAATTCATGCAGGATTTTTATATTCGTTCAGGTTCGAGAACCCATACTTTCCAGGCCACATTGGATATTCTTAATGTAGGCAACCTGTTAAATAAAAATTGGGGTCTACTCAAACAGTTAAATTTGGGCAACGATTATGCTTATGGTATCCTTAAAAGAGAGGAAAAATGGAATGCTGGAAGCGAAAGATGGGATCCCGTATCCGTAGTAAACGGTGTTCCTACGGTTCAGATGAATACGATTAGGGACAAAGACGGCAAAACGGTGCTTCCGACAACACCTTTCAGAAATAATTTTTCATTTAGCAGTACATGGTCTATGCAGTTGGGATTGAGATATATCTTCTAAGCAGAACAACTGCGTATCAATAAAAAAAGCCCACGAATAGTGGGCTTTTTTTATGTTTGAGGGGAAAGCCGAAAAGACATACATCTAACAGCGCCCGTCATACTTGTAACAGTCCCCGTCACACATGCAATGAAATCTATTACACATGCAATGATCCCTGTCACACATGCGATGACGTCTATTTCACATGCAATGACGTCTATTGCACATGCAATGAAATCTGTTGCACATGCGATGAAGTCTGTTACACATGCAATGAAAACCGTTTCAAGTGAAATGAAATCTATTTCACATGTGATGAAGTCTGTCTCACATGCGATGAAAACCGTTTCAAGTGAAATGAAATCTATTTCACATGCGATGAAGCCTGTCACACTTGCGACGGAAACTGTCTCGCTTGAAATGGGCGCTATTTCATGTGAAACGGCTACAAATACAAGTACAACGGGGACGAACACAAGTGTGACGGTCATGGTCACATGGGTGATGACCTCCGTTTCTCTTATGTACGCCAACTATACAAGTGTCAAAAATTGGGTGAGGTGTGTCCTCCTTATAAAAGCATTAACTGTTACTGCTGTCTTTTATTTCAACGAAATCCGCATCTTCGATGTCGCTTGATTCAAAGTTCTTTTTCTGGTATTCGATGATGCGTTCATGCTGGGTTTCCGGCTGCCTGGGCTGCGATGACCGTTGCTGTCGGTAGTTTGACGATTGCCTTCCGCGCTTCCTGATCAGATAAGCCACGAATGACTTTAACAGAAAGTAAACAACTGCAAAACTCAGAAAAAATTTGATGAGGAAACCCATATATACTAATGTGATAATTTGACTCGGCAATAAAGATACGAAGATTCATGCAATAAGAACCGATCTC
Source organism: Proteiniphilum sp. (assembly GCA_031255275.1). GTDB lineage: Bacteria > Bacteroidota > Bacteroidia > Bacteroidales > Dysgonomonadaceae > Proteiniphilum. The sequence goes on along the minus strand of JAIRSV010000122.1, from coordinate 9,356 downwards.
TTTGTATTATTTAACGGTTTGACCTTTACTGAAACCCTTTCTGCTTACGGCTCTGCGGAGAGAGGACGCCCTTTTGTGCGTTTACCGTGATGAGGGGGTTGATTGTTTCGCGCAACTCAAAACCGAAAGGAGAATATAGGCCACGATACCCCAGGCAATACCTCCCAGTCCGAAAAATGCTACCGACACGATCATCAGCGTGACCAGAATAAGAGGTTTCTCATTCCCTTTGAATGTTAATTTCTTAATCTTTAACGAGAACATCGGGATGTCTGAGATCATCAGTAACGACAGGAGAATAATCAGGCCGGCGGTGAGATAAAACAGATTTTCGTTTCCCGATACTGCTCCGGCCATACCGTAGCTGTAGCCGATCCAGAATAGCCCGCAGGCAGGGGTGGGCAGTCCCGTGAATGATATGGTTTGACGTCCGTCGATATTGAATTTGGCCAATCGGAAGGCGGAAAAAACGGGAATAAGAAAGGCCATGTACGGGATCCACGGGTGCAGCGGCGCCAGATAACCCGGAAAGAGCGAAAAATCCCGAAGCAGCATGAAAACGGCCGATGCGGGGGCTACGCCGAAGCTGACCACGTCGGCTAACGAATCAAGCTCTTTTCCTATGGGCGAGAAGGCTTTTAACAGTCGGGCTGCCATCCCGTCCAGAAAATCGAACAGCGCAGCGATCGCGACCCATATCGCCACCGCTTTGAAGTTGCTCTGAAAGGCGATGGAAACGGCGATGCATCCCGAAAAAAGATTCAATAAAGTGAGGATATTGGGTATCTGTTTTTTCATAATCCGTTATATTGACTGTTTGGCAAGTCTCGCTAAAAAGGTGATATTGGCATGGACTTCTTCTCCGTGACTGACCAGTACTTCACTGTCCGGCGGCAGAAAAATATCCATTCTGGATCCTAATTTGATGAAGCCGAGCGGAGCGCCTATGCGTACCTCTTCGCCTTCCTTCACATAGGTGATGATTCTCCGGGCTACGGCTCCGGCAATCTGTTTCGTAAGTATTACGCCATGTTCGGGCGTCTTGATCAGCACGTTCGTCTGTTCGTTTTCGTGGCTCGATTTGGGCAGGTATGCCGTGTGGAAATTCCCGTCGACATGTGAAAGGCGGACGATCTTGCCGGTGACCGGAATCCAGTTTGAGTGGGCGTTAAAGAACGACATGAAAATGGATATCTGGATGCGTTCGTCGTGAAAAAATTCTTTTTCGAATACCTTCTCGATGGCTACGATTCGGCCGTCGGCAGGGGCGTTCACCAGTCCGTGCAAAGCGCCTTTGTAAGTTCGATCCGGTTTTTTGTAAAAGTTGAGGGCCATCGCGTACAACAGTAGCGACGTTACGGCCAGAATACAGGTAAATGTCGTATCGGAAAACAGAATAAAAAATACCGCATTGATGACAACAAGTATGACGGCTGTTGTTATTAATGCCGTTTTACCCTCTTTATGGATTTGTAATAACTTCATTTGACGGACAGATTAGTGAATGTATCGCATTGAAGCGGTGTTGCCGGTACGCGGGGCCGGCCTGCACGTGCAGGCGATAGATGCTGTCGACACGCTCATCCCGTTCTTTGCGATATTTTTCGGGTATATATTCGTCCCAAATTTGCAGTCTGAAATAGGAGACGATGATGGGTGCCACGGCTTCCACCCGTTTGAAGAAAAACGACTCCACTTTCGTCTTTCCGTTGATCACCTGTTCATTAATGTCGAGTATCAACACCAGGTGGAGGGTGATACTCAGGAATATCATCATGGCGCCGGTGGCGGTCACGGCGCCCAGCAGGCGGTTGATGAAACTGAGAAAAACCGCGTTGATAAATCGCTCCAGTATCCGGCCTGTCAGCGAAAGAACAACCGCTATAACGGCGAAGGCGAGGATAAAGGACAATACCTTTGCCACCTCCGGTGAGAGATCGACCAGCCTGTTTATCCCAGGCAGGATGATTTTTGCCAGACTTCCCCCGAAGATGCCTGCCAGCACGATAATCGCTAAACCTGCAAGCTGCATGATCAGTCCTTTGCGGTATCCGCAGACAAAGGCGATAAACAGCAGTAAGCCCGCAGTCAGATCAAACCAGTTCATAGCTTTTGTTCAAGATCGGTTTGTGAAGCGTCAACCCGCTCTTTCAGGAAAATGGATGCCTGCTGTCCGAATTTCTCGGGCGAATCGGTGGTAAAATAGCTTATGCTTCCTTTCTTCGTACACTTCCTTTCCATTTCGGGGCGCCTTTGCAGATAATCCATAAGGCTTCGCGCCACATATTTTCCCTGGGAAATTACTTTTGCCTCTTTCGGCAGGAAGCGGATTATCTTATCCGTGAGCAGCGGATAGTGCGTACATCCCAGGATGAGTGTGTCGATGAGGGGATCTTTTTCGAAAAGCCTTTCCAGGTGCTGTTTAACAAAATAGTCAGCGCCCGGTTTGTCGTACTCCCTGTTTTCCACAAGGGGAACCCACATGGGACACGCTTCCCCCGTTACGGTCACATGAGGGTATAGCTTGCCGATTTCCATCTCGTACGATCCCGACAGGACAGTTCCTTCCGTCCCCAGAATACCTGTATGGCCGCTTTCCGAAAGGGCTGCCACCGATTCGGCCGTGGGACGGATTACGCCCAGCACCCTCCTGTGGGGATCGAGTTCCGGAAGATTGATCTGCTGAATGGTGCGTAACGCTTTTGCCGAAGCGGTATTGCAGGCCAGGATGACGAGATGACACCCTTGCCTGAAAAACCATTTCACGGCTTCGAGTGTGAATTGGTAAACCCGTTCGCAGGAACGGTTCCCATACGGAGCACGCGCGTTGTCGCCCAGGTAAATATAATCATACTCCGGCAAGAGCGCCCTTATTTCGGAGAGTACCGTAAGTCCGCCGTATCCGGAATCAAAGACGCCGACAGGCCCCCTATTCACATTCCGGCTTCTTTGGTCAATTTGTTCCTCCACGTCTTTTTTGAGGATTGTTTAGCGGATGCCCAGTTTCAATTTTACGTAGGGATTGATATTCACTGCCTCGGGCGATACGAAAGCAATTCCCGGATTGGCCAGGTCGTATATCACCGTGTATTTGTGTTCGGTTCCGACGGCGTGAATGGCGCTGTTTATCTTTTCCTTCAGCGGTTGGAGTAATTCTTTTTCCTGATTTTCGATGTCTTTCTGCGCCAGTTCCATGAATTGTCTTATTTTGTTTTCCAGTTCGGTAAGCTCCTGCATTCTGCGCAGTTTGATATTCTCTGAAAGGGATACCTGATAGGAGATATAGTCGGAATACTTTTTATTGTAATCGTTCTGCATCAGTTCAAGTTCCTTTTTGTAATTCTCACTTAATATAAGCAGTTGCTGTGCGGCCTGCTCTTTTTCGGGCATTTGATCCAGCAGTTCCGCGGTATTCACGCAGGCTATGGAGGCCTGCGGCAACACTTGTGAAAATGCAGTCACTCCGACCAGTGAAATAAACAGGAGTAGCGTGAAAAAAAACTTCTTTGTCATCGTCAACAATTTTATAAAGTGAATATTTGGTTATCACAGCTCCGGCTGCTATTGTAATTTCGATTTCCGTCTCCTGCGTGTGTGGCCGCATCCACCTTGATAAAAGAGCAGATGCGGCCGCTCTCAGGATAGAAATTAAAATTACAATGTCAACTGGTTAGCATAAATGAAGCCCCTGAAATCCTCCCGCTTTTGACGGAAGTAATTCGCGGGGGATTTTCTATAATGTTTTCTTAACTTCAGTCTCTTCGTAGGCTTCAACAACATCGCCCACTTTTATATCATTAAAATTGCGGATGGTGATACCACATTCGTAACCCAGCGTTACCTCTTTCACATCCTCTTTGAACCGTTTCAGCGATTCCAGCTCGCCGGTAAAGATCACAATACCGTCGCGGATAAGACGGATACGCGCCGAACGCTTCATTTTGCCGTCGCGTACCACACATCCGGCCACAGTGCCCACCTTCGATATTTTGAATACCTCCAGTACCTCCACATTGCCGGTGATCTCCTCCTTTATGTCGGGAGAAAGCATCCCTTCCATAGCAGCCTTCACCTCTTCGATAGCGTCGTAGATGATGGAATAGAGGCGGATGTCCACCCCCTCTTTTTCGGCCTCTTTGCGGGCGCCGAGCGAAGGGCGTACCTGGAAGCCGACGATAATGGCGTCGGAAACAACAGCCAGCGTCACATCCGATTCCGATATTTGTCCCTCCGCCTTGTGAATCACATTCACCTGTATCTCTTCCGTGGAGAGTCGTATCAGTGAGTCGGAGAGAGCTTCCACCGATCCGTTCACATCCCCCTTCACGATGATGTTCAATTGCTGGAAATTGCCGATGGCAATACGTCGCCCTATATCGTCGAGAGTAAGCATTTTCTGCGTACGCAGCGACTGCTCGCGCTGCAACTGCTCCCGCCGGTTGGCAATCGACCGGGCCTCCTGTTCCGTTTCCATCACGTTAAACGTGTCGCCGGCCTGAGGCGCTCCGTTCAGACCGAGGATCAGCGCCGGTTCCGACGGGCCTGCCTCTTCTATGCGCTGGTTGCGCTCGTTGAACATCGCCTTCACACGGCCGAAGTAGGAGCCTGCCAGCACGGTATCGCCCTGCCTGAGCGTGCCGGTTTCGACCAGTACGGTGGCTACGTAGCCCCTTCCCTTGTCGAGCGACGACTCGATGATGGAGCCGAGCGCCCTCCGGTCAGGATTGGCCTTCAGTTCCAGCAAGTCCGCTTCGAGCAATACCTTTTCGAGTAACTCGTGAATACCGATACCTTTCTTGGCCGATATGTCCTGCGACTGGTATTTTCCTCCCCAGTCTTCCACCAGGTAATTCATTTCAGCCAGTTTCTCCTTTATCTTTTCGGGATTGGCACCCGGCTTGTCGATCTTGTTGATGGCAAACACGATCGGTACGCCCGCCGCTCCCGCGTGATTGATCGCTTCCACCGTCTGCGGCATCACACTGTCGTCAGCCGCCACGATGATGATTGCCACGTCGGTCACCTTGGCGCCGCGCGCACGCATGGCGGTGAAGGCTTCGTGTCCCGGCGTATCGAGGAAGGTGATTTTGCGTCCGTCCGATAACTGTACGTTGTAGGCGCCGATATGCTGCGTGATACCTCCGGCTTCGCCCGCAATGACGTTGGTGCTGCGGATGCTGTCGAGAAGCGATGTCTTCCCGTGATCCACGTGCCCCATCACCGTGACGATGGGGGAACGCGGTATCAGATCTTCGGGCGCATCCTCCTGTTCGGCGATTGCTTCAATTACGTCAGCGCTCACATATTGAGTCTTGAAGCCGTATTCTTCGGCCACGATATTGATAGTCTCGGCGTCGAGGCGCTGGTTGATGGCCACCATTACCCCAAGACTCATACAGGTGGATATTACATTGATGACGGGAACATTCATCATGTTCGCCAGGTCGTTTGCCGTGACAAATTCCGTCAACTGCAATACGCTGCTTGCCCTCTCCTGCTTTTTGAGTTCCTCCTGCTGCTTCTGAACGCTGGCCTCGCGCTTTTCGCGACGGTACTTGGCACCCGCTTTTTTCCCTCTTTTCTCCGTGAGGCGGGCAAGCGTTTCTTTTATCTGCTTTTGTACATCCTCTTCGCTGACGTCGGCCTTAAGCGGTTTCCGGAGCGACAGCCTTTTGCTGCTGCTGCTGCTTTTCGGCCCCTGATGACTGGCGGCGCTGCGGGGGGAAGGTGATGAGGTGGCGGTTTTGTCTATGTTTACCTGAGCGGAACGAATACGCTTTCTCTTTTTCTTTCCGGCTTCGCTGTTACTTCCGGCGGTACTCGGCAACTTTTTCTTTTCGTCGACCACCTCTTTCTTCAGCAGTTTTGTCTTTTCGTCCTTCTGCTTTCTGCTTTCGAGCGCCTTCTGTTCGCGTTCAATGCGCTCTTTCTTCCGCTGCGCTCTCGATTTTCTGGGCGGCCGGGTACGGTCGTTGATGGAATTGAGGTCGATAGACCCTTTCACTACAATATTGGATTCCAACTTATTCTTGCGTAACCGGAATACTTTGTCGGGGTTAGACTCTTCAGCCTTCTTTTCCTTTTCGGGGTCATCCCCGGGCGCCTCCGTCTCTGATTTTTCCGGTACTGCGGGTACGGATACGGATACGGATTCCGATTCCGGCTTTGTCTCCGATTCTTTCCCTTCCTTCTTTTCTTTCCGTTCTTTCCGGACGGGCGCTTTTGTTGCTGTCGGTTCGGCTTTTTCCGTTATTTCTGTTTTTTCCGTTTCAGCCGGATGTATGGCCTCTTCCTTTTTCTCTTCTGTCCTGATCTCTTTGACCTCTTTGATCTCTTTGACCTCTTTTGTTTCTGCCTTTTTAGGCGCTGCCTCTTTTACTTCCCTTACCTCTTTTTTTGCTTCCTCCGTCCGGAGTGACGTCGCGGGTTCGGCGGACGCCGGTTCGACGAACGCTGGCGCGACTGGTCCGGATTCGACCGAAACCGGTTCCACAGGTGCTGATTTCACGGGAGCAGGTTTGGCCGGAGCCGGTTCCACGGGTACAGGCTCGGCGGGAACCGACTTGACCGGAGCCGGTTCCACAGGCGCCGGTTTTTCCGTTTTGGGTTCAGGCTGTATTTCTTTTGTCACCTTTTCTTTCGGAGGGGCGGGTGGAGCCGGATTTTCCTTTGCCGTTCCCTTGCTTTTAGGCGCTTCGCTCTTCGGTTCGCTTTTCTTTTTATGAAGGTTGTCGAGATCAATGCTGCCTATGACATTGAAATGTGGCCTCATCTCATCCGGTATTTCCGTTTCGATGATTTCTCTTTCCGCCTTTTTCTTGGAGGTGGTGTGTCCTTCCCGGGATCCATATCCCTCTATGGCGACAGTTTCCCGCTTTTCGTCACGACGAAGTTTTTCACGGGTAATGATTGCCGCTTTGTGTATGCTTTTATCTTTGCCGAATTCGGCCATCAGCAAGTCATACTGTCCATCCTCAATTTTTGCGTTGGGATTTGCTTCTACTTCAAAACCCTTCTTATGCAGAAATTCAACAAGGGTGTTGATTCCCACATTCAGGTTTTTGGATACTTTTATCAGTCTTACAGGCATATATCTCTCTTAACCTTTTACTCTCTTTTTTATGTTGTGAACAGTATGTGTATTGTTTCAGCGGGGATCAGCCTGGTTGGTGACCGTTTTCCTCTTCCGTGTTCATAGCCTCTTCCATAGCCGCATCCACTTCCGTAATATCATACATATCCTCCGGTTCCGTATCTGCTTCTGCTTCCATTTCCGCTTCCGTTGCAGGATTTTCTCCCGTTTCCGGTTCCGTATCCGCGTCAGCGTATGCACTGCCGTCTTCCGGTTCTTCCTCAAACTCGTAGCGCAGGATGGACAGTACTTCGTCCACGGTATTTTCTTCCAGGTCTGCTTCCCTGATGATTCTTTCCCGTCCCATCGCGAGTACGTTTTTGGCGGTGGAGCATCCGACTCTTTTCAACTGGTCGATGACCCAGCCGTCAATCTCATCGCGAAATTCGTCGAGATAGATGTCTTCTTCGTCCACTTCGTCGATGTCGCGGAACACTTCGATGTTGTAGCCGGTGAGCATGGAGGCCAGCTTGATATTGGCACCTCCTTTGCCGATGGCGAGGGAGACTTCTTCCGGGTTAAGGAATACTTCGGCGCGACGCTCTTCTTCTCTTACGGTGATGGAGTTGATCCTTGCCGGACTCAGTGCGCGCTGGATGTAGAGAGGCGTGTTGTTCGTGAAATTGATGACGTCGATGTTTTCGTTGCGTAATTCCCGCACTATGCCGTGGATGCGGAAGCCTTTCATCCCGACGCAGGCTCCTACCGGGTCGATTCGGTCATCATAGGCCTCTACCGATACCTTGGCGCGTTCGCCGGGAATACGGGCAATGCCTTTGATGGTGATCAGGCCGTCGGATATTTCCGGAATTTCCTGTTCAAACAGCCTTTCGAGGAGTACGGGCGAGATGCGTGAGAGGATGATTCGGGGATTGTTGTTCATATTTTCGACGCGGGCTACTACGGCGCGGGCATGTTCCCCCTTTCTGTAGAAATCGGTGGGTATCTGTTCCGCTCTGGGTAAAATCAGTTCGTTATGTTCATCGTCGAGCAGCAGCAGTTCTTTTTTCCAGACCTGGTAGACTTCTCCCGACACAACTTCTCCCACTTTTTCCTTATACTTGTTGTAGAGGTTGTCCTTTTCCAGTTCCAGGATTTTTGACGCCAGCGTTTGTCTGAGGTTCAGGATGGTGCGGCGGCCAAAGTGATCGAGTGATACTTCGTCGGTCACCTCTTCTCCCACTTCGAAGTCCCTGTCGATCTTCAGTGCGTCCGAGAGGCTGATTTCCAGATTGGGATCCTGCAGTTCACCGTCTTCCACAATCACCCGATTACGCCATATTTCCAGGTCGCCCTTGTCGGGGTTAATAATGATGTCATAATTCTCGTCCGTGCCGTTGTTTTTGGAGATGACGCTGCGGAAGGATTCCTCCAGCACGCTGATGAGTGTAGCTTTGTCGATATTTTTCAGTTCATTGAATTCGGAAAAGGTATCAATGAGGCTGATGGTTTTCTGCTTCTTAGCCATATTATTTAAACCGTATGTGATATTTTGTGTGTTTTACTTCATCAAACGCGAAGCGGAGATCTTCTTCCACCTCTGTTTTTCGTTTGGCGCCTTCAGGCTTCACCCTTTTGGAGACCGACAGCGTAAAGCCACTGTCGTCGGACGACTTCAGCCGGCCGGTGACTTTCTGACCGTTCCTGCTCAGCACTTCAACCTCTTTGCCTTCAAATTTTTTGTACTGGCGCAGCGTTTTGAAGGGTGACGAGAGTCCCGCCGAGGTGACTGTCAGTTCGAAGTCCTCCTCATCACGGTCGAGTTTCGATTCCAGATAGCGGCTCAGTGCGACACAACCGTCAATATCCACGCCGTGATCGTCATCAATTTCGACGGTAATGGTATTATCCGCACCGGTCGAAACGTCCGTCAGATAACTGGACGAACCTTTCAGGTACTGCTCCGTGAAGTCGATAATCCGTTTCTTGTCGATCATACTCTAATCCTGTGCGAATAAAAAGGGAAGCGGTGTGTCCTGCTTCCCTCATTCTTTACGGCTGCAAAGATATTCTTTTCAAACGGATTCACAAAATGTTTGCTATTTTTTTTCGGAGCTGACAGCCCGGAATGGGGTAGGGTTAAGCGAATGAGCCAGTGTGACTAATGGGGTAATATGACAATATGTCGGTGTTAGTTTGCGGCGCTCACGTCGTTCACGCCGCGCGTGTAACCCGGAAAAAGCAATAATGAACGGGCAGGCAAGCCTTGCCCTGAAGAAGCGGA
>JAIRSV010000110.1 GCA_031255275.1 Proteiniphilum sp. | reverse complement strand
CGCCCAATTTTTTGAGCGATACGGACGCAGTCTTGACTTTTTTTGCCGACTTTTTTGTGTCAAGACAAAAAAGCCGGTGGGGTCACAGGGGCAACGCCCCTGCGAAGTGAAGAAGCTTCTTTAATGGAAAGTGGAAGGTTTTCTTTCGCTCGTCGGGGCGGGTGCTCCCGCCCCTTGCCACTCAGGCGCTCCCCGAGCTAGTTGTTTTTGGCGCATTGGTTACGTAAATCACGTAAATCAAAAGAATCACAGTGCAGACAATTAACAAAGAAATCGCTTAATAAAGAAATCGCTCGTCGGGGCGGGTGCTCCCGCCCCTTGCCACTCGGGCGCTCCCCGAGCTGGTTTTCTCCGCTCGACCCGCGTCAAGGCTGGACGGCGATCGCCGTCTAAGGCGGACAGCGACGCGCGTCGGGAGCGGACAGCGTCACTGCCCTCTGCGGGTGTGGATTGGCTGCTCGCTGGGATAACCTTCGCAGTAACGGATCACTACTCCGTGCATAAACCGGAGAAAATCTTTATACAGCTCCCCCGGAATCATGCGGGGATAGCTCAATATGAGCAGCTCCTGCGGAGTGGTGCCGCGACGGTAGGGAAGATGCTCAAAACGATGGGGCGTGAGTGCATAACCGGCCCTCTCGTAAAACTGCAGCCGGCGTACCGACAGTTCATTGCAAAGCGGGTCAATCTCAAGCACAACCGTGTACGCCGGATCGTGCAGAAACTTCAGCATCTGAGAGCCGACTCCCTGTCCCCTCAGCGCCGGATTCACCGCAAGATACTCAAGATAGCGGTATGAGTCCCACTCCCAGAAGAACATCAGTCCCATCAGCTCCTCCCCCTCCCACGCCGACAGGGGATGAAACCGCCCGTCCGCGCAGGCGCGCAGATGATCCGTCCACCGGCGCCGCTCCGCCGGGGGGAAACTCTCTTCATACAGCTTCCTGATACCGTCTCGCCGCTCTACACTGTCGGCAAACGCTGTCTGCATACGATACTTCATTGCTGCTCCTCTTTTTTTGACGTTTCCTGTTTCGCCGGCTCGTCAGTACCCTCCTCCGACACCTTCATCACCACCTTCTGCTCCTCAGCGTCAAAGTCAACCACCACGGTCTCCCCCTCCTTGACGCCGGTACGGATGATCAGTTCCGCCATCCCGTCCTCGATATACTTCCGGATCGCCCGCCTCAGCGGACGTGCGCCGAACTGAATGTCATACCCCTTCCCGGCGATAAACTCCTTTGCCGGTTCCGTCAGCGTCACGTGATAACCCATCTCCCCGATGCGACTGTAAAGACCCATCAGTTCCAGGTCGATGATTTTGAAGATTGACTCCCGGCTCAGCGGGTCAAACATCACGACGTCGTCTACCCTGTTCAGGAACTCAGGCGCAAAGGCCCTGTTCAGCGCCTTCGTGATGACGCCGCGCGAATATTCCGCGTCACCCGCCTCGCGACCGGTACTGAAGCCTACACCCCGGCCAAACTCCTTCAGCTGTCGGGTGCCGATATTGGAAGTCATAATCAGAATCGTATTCTTGAAGTCAATCCTCCGTCCCAGGCTGTCCGTGATATGCCCCTCGTCCATGATCTGCAGCAGGATGTTAAACACATCGGGATGAGCCTTCTCAATCTCGTCGAGCAGCACCACGGAATAGGGTTTGCGGCGCACCTTCTCCGTCAGCTGACCGCCCTCCTCATACCCCACGTACCCCGGAGGCGCCCCCATGAGGCGCGAAACATTAAACTTCTCCATATACTCACTCATGTCAATGCGGATAAGGTTATCGGTCGAATCAAACAGATACTCCGCCAGCTTCTTGGCAAGATGCGTCTTGCCCACCCCCGTCGGCCCCAGAAACATGAACGTCCCCACAGGCTTGTTCGGATCCTTCAGCCCCACACGGTTGCGCTGAATGGCCTTCACAATCTTGTCCGTCGCCTCATCCTGACCGATCACCCGGCTCTTCAGCACATCCCGCATCTCCAGCAGCCGTTCGCCCTCGCCCTGGGCAATCCGCTGCACCGGCACGCCCGAAATCATGGCCACCACCTCTGCGATGTTCTCCCCGTTCACCTCCTCGGGTTTCTCTCTGATCTCCTTCTGCCACCGCTCTTCCTCCACGTCAAGCGCCAGCAGCAGCTTCCGCTGCCGGTCGCGATAACTGGCCGCCAACTCATACTTCTGCGCCTTCACCGCATCATTCTTCAGGCGATCCACCTCCTGCAGCTTCGTCTCCAGCTCCTCGATAGCCTCCGGAATCACGATCCTGGATATATGTACCCTCGCCCCCGCCTCGTCCAGCGCATCAATCGCCTTGTCCGGGAAGGTACGGTCTGAAACATACCTCCCCGTCAGCTTCACACACGCCTCCAGCGCCTCGTCCGTATACCGCACGTTGTGATGCTCCTCATACCGCTCCTTGATATTCCGCAGGATCTGCAGCGTCTCCCCGGGCGAAGTGGGATCCACAATCACCTTCTGAAAGCGCCTTTCCAGCGCCCCGTCCTTCTCGATATTCTTCCGGTACTCATCCAGCGTAGTGGCGCCGATGCACTGAATCTCACCCCTGGCCAGCGCCGGCTTCAGCATATTCGCCGCATCCAGCGACCCGGCCGCACCCCCGGCACCCACAATCGTGTGAATCTCGTCGATAAAGAGAATAATATGCTGATTCTTCGACAGCTCATTCAATATCGCCTTGATACGCTCCTCAAACTGACCCCGATACTTCGTTCCCGCCACGATCGAAGCCATATCAAGCGCCACCACCCGCTTGTCAAACAGTGCCCGCGACACCTTCCTCAGCGTAATGCGCAGCGCCAGACCGTCCACGATCGCCGACTTCCCCACGCCGGGATCGCCGATAAGCACCGGATTATTCTTCTTGCGCCGGCTGAGGATCTGAGCAATACGCTCGATCTCCTTCTCGCGACCCACCACCGGATCGAGGCGACCCTCAAGCGCCGCCCGCGTAATATCCGTCCCGAAGTTATCAAGCACCGGCGTGTCCGACCCTCCCCCCTTCAGGTGAGACGAGGGAGCCGATCCCCCTCCTGCCGGATTGAGCGACGCTCTCTCATTCGGATCCTCCTCCTCCCCGTCATCATCGGTAAAGTCAGCCCCGGCCGAGGGAAAATCTTCCCTCATCTCCTCCTCCTTCGGCGTATGTTCGATAATACTCTTCACGTAGACAAGCGTATTCGAATAATCGAGCTGAAACTGCGTAAGAATCTCATAAATCAGCGTATCCTTCTCCTTCAGCAGCGCCAGCAGAAGATGCTCCGTACCCGCCTCCGCACACTTGGTGAGACGCGCTTCCAGCGCACACACCTTCAGCACCCTCTCCGTATCCTTATTAATCACAAGCTCGTTCGCCCCCTCCAGAAGCTCCTGGCGAGCGTCACGCACATGCGAATCAATATAATCCTTGAGCACCCGCAAGTCAATATCAAAATCCTGAAGCACCCGCACCGCCATCCCGTCGCCATCGCGAAGAATGCCGAGCATCAGATGTTCCGGTCCAATGTAATTATTCTGTAACCTGCCGGCCTCCTCGCGGCTGTAAGCCAACACATCCCTCACCTGCTGAGAAAAATTGCCATCCATAAGTAATCCTTTCTTTAATACGTAATAAATCAACTGCAAAAGTACGCTTTATATTTTTAAATCGGATAAAACCGACACAGCCTTTCGGCGAAAAATGAACCCCGTTTCACCCCCTCACACACGACCCTGGCGGGGTCAGGTACAAAAACAATGCCAAAGAAAACACCCCGGAAACACCCACAGTCAATCCCGCGGGAGAGACACACCGGGAGACAAAAACAATCGCCCACCATAAACGAAACAACAGATAACATGCGATTTGATAAAACCCCCGGCCGCAGGAAGCAGCCCGCGATACACAGTTTAGAATAACCCTGCGCAGCAAACCCTACACAGCCTCAGTATCCCCCCGGACGTCCCCCCCGTCGTCAGACACGCCCGGTTCTCCCCCCGGAACACTCCCCTTCCCCTGCCCGACGCGCGCAGAAACACGCATCCCCGCGCCGGCCCCCGATCCCGGCACATATTCGCGGCGAAACATGTTGAAGAAAAGGATAAACAGAGAAAGCAGCAGCGGGCCGAAGATGATCCCCCAGAATCCGAACATGGGAATCCCCGTAAGCACCCCGAAGACAGTGATCAGCGGATGAATATCAGCCAGTTTCTTCTGCAGCAGGAAACGCGCCACGTTATCCACCCCCCCGATGATGAGAAAACCGTAGACAAGCAGCGCCGCCCCCCTCACATAATCCCCCCCCAGCATCAGCGTGACGCCCAGCGGAAGCCATACAATCGTAGTCCCCACCAGCGGCAGTATGGTAGAAAAAGCCGTGAGAACAGCATACAGAATAGCATTGTCTACCCCGAAGAAAAGGTATCCCAGATAAGCAAAAATACCCTGAATAATCGCCATAAGCGGAATACCCACAGCATTCGCCTGAATAATCAGCCGCGTCTCCTCAGCCAGTATCCGCTTGTTCTCCTCCTTAAACGGCAACACCTCCCTGATCGCCGTTTCAAACTCACGGCTGTTAAGAAGCATGTAATACAGCACGAAAAGGATCACAACCACATTCATCACAAACGAATAGACACTGTTCCCGAGCGCCTGCAGAATGTTAGACCCCGCCTTCGGCAAAACCGACAGATTCTCGATGGTAAAAATGTTGAAACCCAGCCTCTCCTCCAGCGCATCCATAAAATCGTTAATCTGCCGCAGAATCGCCTCCGGACTGATCGAAATCCCCGAAACGGTATCTATCACCAGAAACGTGATCCCGGTAAGAGGAAGGAGTATAAAGAAAAGCACCTCCAGCACGATGAGCAGCGCACTGATCGACCGCTTCAGCTTCAGCCTCTGCATGAAGAACTTCAGCTGTCCGTTCACAATCACATACAGCGTAGCCGCCCCCAGAAAACCGCTCATATAAGGACGCGTATACTTGAAGATTATCAACCCCAGCAGGATAAGAAGACCCACCAGCGTATATTTATACCTTCTCTCTTTTCTTTCCTGTTCCGTTGACATGAGAAAATCCGTAAAAAATATGAATGATATTCGCTAACCGTCGCCGGAAGATCACAGAAAATCCTCCGGTACGGAAAATCCACCCTCAATCAGCGCCTCCCTGGCCCTTTCGCAGTCAGAACTCTTCACCTGCATCTCAATATCCCCGAGAGGATACGCCATACAGTGAAGCGTGAGATTCTTCATATAGACATCAATACCTCTCATCTCCATGAACGACTGCACGACGGGCACATCGGCCGGCAGACCAAATGTCTTTATCGTGACAAAATATTCTTCCATAAAATAAAGCTGTTATCGGGATGTGATCTTTTACCTCAGATAACGTAAAAACAAGCTTATTTGTTTATCTCTGTGAGTTTTCGTCCGTTAAAATGAGGATTATGTAATTATTTGCACTATTTTTGGCACAGATAAAATAAAAAGCATCAACAGAAAATAAGACAGACAGAGATGAGACAGACAGCCATAATCACAGGTGCCACATCCGGAATAGGAGAAGCCACAGCCCTGAAACTCGCCGAAAACGGATTCGACCTGATAATAACCGGAAGGAGACAGGAAAAGCTGGAGTCGCTGAAAGAGAGACTCGAAAAGACCGGTTCACGCATATCGGCACTCCGTTTCGACGTACGCAGCGAAGCTGAAGTGAACGCCGCCCTGGGAAACCTGTCACCGGAGTGGAACGCGATAGACGTCCTGGTCAACAATGCGGGACTGGCCGCCGGACTCGAACCGCTTCAGCAGGGCGACAGCAGCGACTGGAACCGGATGATCGATACCAACATAAAAGGAATGCTCTACGTCACCCGGAGCATTTCGCCCGGAATGATCGCCCGGAAAAGAGGACACATCCTCAACATCGGCTCCGTCGCCGGCAAGGAAGTCTACCCGGGCGGAAACGTATACTGCGCCACCAAACACGCAGTGGACGCGCTGACAAAAGGAATGCGATTCGACCTGCTTCCGCACGGCATCAAGGTGACGCAGATATGTCCCGGCGCCGTGGAAACCGAATTTTCCCTCGTACGCTTTCACGGCGACAGGGCGCGTGCAGATAAGGTATACGAAGGTTACGAAAGCCTGACGGCAGACGACGTGGCAGCATGTATCCTGTTTGCCGTCACCCGTCCGCCGCACGTCAACATCAGCGACATCACCGTGATGCCCTCGGCACAGGCGTCGGCCACCGTTCTGCATAAAACACAACACACACGGCTTGACAGATGACAATTATAAAACATATCCACAATGAAACGAATTTATATCCCCCTCCTTATTATGCTTATGACAGCCGGTTTAGCTGAATCGCAAGAAAACGTCACCTATCAGACCCCTCCGCGGGAGATCCTGGAACTGGTCGACACAGAGAGAGCCCCCACCGTGAGTATCGACAGCAAAGGCGAACAGATGCTGTTCTTTTACCGGAATACATTCAAAACACTCTCGGACCTCAACCGGCCCGAAGTACGGCTGGCAGGTCTCCGCATCAATCCCGACGCCGGCATCTCGAGCACGGTGACCTGTTACAACAACATCCGACATAAAAAAACATCCGACAGAGAAGTACGGCAGATACAGGGTTTACCCTCCGAACCGCTTATCGCCCATGCCACCCTGTCGCCCGACGAAACAAAGCTCGCCTTCACCAATACGGCGGAAAACGGGGTGGAACTCTGGGTAGCCGACCTGAAAACCCTGCAGGCGCGAAGGCTGACAGGCGCCGTCGTGAACGCCGGCGCCGGATTTCCATACAGCTGGTTTGGCGACGGGAGCGGACTCCTGGTGAGAATCTTCCCCGAAAACCGTCCGGAACTGATCGATACGCGGAAGACGTTACCGCAGGGACCGGCCATATCCGTCAGCGACGGGCAGATCTCACAGAACCGCACCTATCAGGATCTGCTGAAGAATCCGGTCGACGAAGCCAATTTCGAAGCGCTGATAACCTCGGAACTCTGCCGGATAGGACTCGACGGATCGAAGACCCGCTGGAAAGAACAGGGAATGTACCTCGGAGAATCTTTTTCTCCCGACGGAAAATACCTGCTGCTGACCACCCTCACCCACCCGTTCTCGTATACGGTACCCTGCCACAGCTTCCCGAACGTGACGGAGATCTATACATCCGGCGGAGACTTCGTGATGAAGTTCAGCGAACAGCCGCTGCTCGACAATCTCCCGAAAGGCTTCATGGCCGTGCAGGAGGGAAGGCGAAACATCTCGTGGCGTTCCGACAGGCCGGCCACCCTCTGCTGGGTGGAAGCGCTGGACGGGGGCGATCCGGAGGTGAAAGCCGATTTCCGCGACGAAGTATTCGAAATCGACGCCCCGTTTGCCGGCCCCCCCCGTTCGCTGGTAAAGACCGTTCACCGCTACGCCGGCATCACGTGGGGGAACGCCGAATATGCCATTCTCCGCGATCGCTGGTGGAATACGCGGAATCAGAAGATATACGTCTTCAACCCCTCGGACAACACACAGGCGCCGCGCATCATTGTCGACCGCAATTACCAGAACGTGTATGACGACCCCGGCTATCCGCAGACCGGAAAGAACGCACTGGGAACTTATACGCTGAAGATGGACGGCAATTCGGTCTACTTCTTCGGAGACGGATTCACGGCTGAAGGACAGTTTCCGTTCATCGACGAACTGAACCTGAAAACGCTGCAAAAGAAACGCATCTATCAGTCAGCCTGCACCGACAGGGTGGAAGAACTCGTCAGTTTCGTCGACAGCAAAAAAGGCACCGTCATCACCCGGATCGAGTCGCCGACGGAATATCCCAATTACTACCTCCGCAACATCCGGAGCAAGCGTACGCCGGAACCGCTGACCGCTTTCGAGAATCCGTTCAAAAGCATCGAAAGCATACATAAGGAGGTGATCAGCTACAGGCGCGACGACGGCGTGGAACTCACCGGAACGCTCTATCTGCCGGCCGGCTATGACAGAGTGAAGAAGGAGGAGAAGCTGCCGATGATTATGTGGGCATATCCCACCGAGTATAAAGACCGGAACAGTGCGGGACAGACAACGGCCAATCCCAACACGTTCACCTACCTCTCCTACGGCAACCCGATTTACTGGGTAACGCGCGGCTACGCCATCCTCGACGACGCCGCCTTTCCCATAGTGGGAGAGGGTGACGAGCAGCCCAACGATACCTTTGTGGAACAGCTGGTGGCGAACGCGAAGGCAGCCATTGACGCCGTAGACTCCCTGGGATACATCGACCGGAAGCGCGTTGCAGTGGGAGGTCACTCCTACGGCGCATTCATGACGGCAAACCTGCTCACGCACTCCGATCTGTTTGCCGCGGGAATCGCCCGCAGCGGAGCCTATAACCGTTCGCTCACCCCGTTCGGCTTCCAGGCCGAAGAGCGCAGTTACTGGATTGCATCCGGGACGTATAACGCCATGTCGCCCTTCATGCACGCCGACAGGATGAAGACCCCCCTGCTGCTGGTGCACGGAGAGAGCGACAACAACTCAGGCACGCACACCATGCAGAGCGAACGCTATTTTCAGGCGCTGAAGAGCTTCGGCGCACCCGTCCGCCTGGTGATCCTGCCGAAAGAGAGCCACGGCTATGTCGCGCGGGAAAACGTACTCCACCTCCTGTGGGAACAGGATCAGTGGCTGGAAAAATATGTGAGGAACAGATAGCCCGGCCGGGCTGTCATGGAGAAACGAAGCGGGATTTCATTCCGCGGAGAGTCAGGGCGCAGCCTGATCGCGGCGTGACAGCGAAAACGCGATCCCGTCACCGGTACGGATCCCGTGCCGGCTTGCAAATCCCGCATTCACCTCCACCACATAGAGCGCAGGCTCGGCAGAGGCATAACTCCACTCCTTCAGCGGAGCGGTATTTGCGTGAATGGTCACAATCACCCTGTCCGCATTGACAAAAATCATATCCAGCGGAATATACGTGTTTTTCATCCAGAAACTCTGTATCTCCTCCATGCTTTGAATGAACAGCATACCGGCATTCTCCGGCAGAGAACGGCGGTACATCAGTCCGAGAGCGCGCAGCCGGTCATCATCCGCCACCTCGATGTCGATCACCGCCAGCGTATCGCCGCTTTGCCCACCCGTAAAAAAGAGTTCACCCTGCCTGCGGAAGGGAATATCCACAGATTCGTACTCTGCCGACATTCCGGACTTCGCACCGGATCCGGACAGAAAATATGCACCCACCGCTGTCGCAATGATCAGCAGTCCAATCAGGAATATACCGCGATAACTTTTTTTTCTTTCGGACATATCGGTTTTATTTTATCTGCAAATACCTCCGCGCCGCTTACACAATCATTCACCCGGAGGCCGTCAACGTTTAAGTATGCGCAATATTACGCTTTTTTTTTGAAAAGTCAAAATCACGCACCCCGTCCCGCCCTCTTTCTGCTTATGTGACGGTCGCCGGCGGCACCTCCGCCTCTCCGTCCCCTCGCTTTCCGGCCCTCCGCTTTCCGTCCCCCCTCCCTCGCCGCCACACCGCCTCCCGATGCGCTGACAGATTAAAAAATCACGTGAGAGATTTTTTTTATCTCTCGCGGGATTATTTTTATCTCTCGAGGGATTATTTCTATCTCTCGAGAGATTATTTCTATCTCTCGAGGGATTATTTTTATCTCACAAGAGATTATTTTTAATGATTATCCGCTGTTTCGCCCAGAATGTTTATCTTTACAGTCCCCAAGCATTTAAGTCATGAATTTATTAAATTTCGTATCACAATATCCGGACGAATCCAGTTGTCGAGCCA
>JAIRSV010000007.1 GCA_031255275.1 Proteiniphilum sp. | reverse complement strand
ACCATGGTGCAGATGTACGCCAAACGGTACAGCGCGGGAGAAGACAACACGCAGGACGGCATTGTTTTGCGCAGCGACAACTCCCTTGAACCGCGTGCACGCGCCACGGTAGAAGAGGTTTATAAAGAAATCAACGACGATATAAACAAAGCAATCTCCCATTTGGAGGCCACGCAGGAAAAACGGCCGAATAAATCGCACATTGATGTGCATGTAGCCCGCGGATTAAAAGCCCGTATATTGCTTACCCAGGGTAGATGGCAGGAGGCGGCCGAAACGGCAAAATTAGTGGTAGAGAAATCGGGAGCTGAATTGCAGGCCGATACGTATACTACCACCGACAACCGGTTTAGTGACAATTCAAACAAAGAATGGCTGTGGGGATCGAATGCTACTTTGACGCCGTATCAGCAGTTGACGCACTTTCACGGTTATATGTCAAACGAGGATGTGTCGTTTAACCAGAACAGTCCGCGCGCCATCAACAGTCTGCTGTACGGAAAAATCTCCGATACGGATGTGCGCAAGGGTATCTGGTTTCCTCGCGGCGGAGTTACTACCGTAACACCCCGTCCGGTTGTTCCGCCTCACGCTAACTCGAAATATGCCAATTTTATGGCGAACAAATTTCTGGTTTCGGATCCCGCCACGAGGGGTAACAGGCACATACCCTTTATGCGTCTGCCCGAAATGATGCTGATTATGGCCGAAGGCTATGCCCGTGCAAGACAGGACGCCAATGCACAAAACGCCCTCTATCCCTTAGCGCTTCACCGCGACCCGCAGTATGTGAAATCCACAAAAACCGGAACGGAGCTTATTGACGAAGTGATGACGCAGCGCCGGGTGGAACTTTGGGGGGAAGGCTTCCGTTTCTTCGATCTGAAGCGCCTGAACGAGCGGATGTACCGCGGCCCGGAGCCGCGTCCGGGATATAATCAGACAAAATGGCCTAATACCGGCCTTTCCGCATGGCCGGCCAACGAAGATTCCGATGCATCGAATTTTTGGAGATATACCCCTGTACCCTCATCTGACCAGCCTCGCGAGATACCGGCCGGCGACGTAAGGTGGCAATGGTATATCCCTCAATCGGAAATAGACATCAATCCGCTTTGCGAACAAAATCAGTAATAGCCGGTTAATAAAATCAGAAAGAGAGAGTGAATGGAGTTTCTTTCATTCTCTCTTTTTTTCGTCAAAAAAAGAGACCGTTAACGCTGCAAAACCGACTGTTATGACAGACTTTTCTCCCTGGACATTATTCGTAGATACGGGCATCATCTCCGCGCTGCTGCTGGCCGGCAAACTGATGAGAGTCAAAATAAAATTCATTCAACAACTGTTCATCCCCCCCAGCCTGCTGGCCGGATTTGCGGGACTGGCCCTGGGGCCGAACGGCTTCGGCCTGATTCCGCTTTCCACGCAGACGGGCACGTATGCAGGCATTCTGATAGCCTTTGTCTTCGGCGCGCTGCCCTTCACCTCGCGGGCGGGCGGGGGCGAAAAGTCATCCGTCGGGAGCATGTGGGCTTACTCTCAGGCCGGGATGCTTCTTCAGTGGGCGTTCGGCGGACTGCTGGGCCTGCTTGTGCTGAACAGGATATGGTCACTCAGTCCGGCATTCGGGATCACGATGCCGGGCGGATTCTGCGGGGGACACGGCACGGCCGCCGCTATGGGGGAGGCTTTCGGCAGACTGGGCGCGGATGAGATTCTGACGCTGGCCATGACTGCCGCCACATTCGGCATTGTAGCCTCCATCGTCCTGGGCCTCGTCATCGTGAAGTGGGGGACGGGGAAAGGGCATACTTCGTTTCTCGTGAATTACAGGGATCTGCCCGGCGAACTGCGTACGGGTCTGCTGCCCGAGGAAAAACGGGAGAGTATGGGGAAGGCCTCCTGTTCGTCCATCTCCATCGACTCGCTGACGTTCAATCTGATCATCATCCTGTTCGTAGCCCTGGGCGGCTACGGCATCAGCAAGGCCGTCACGCACTTCATGCCCGACCTGGAGTTACCCGTATTCAGCTGCGCCTTCGTATCCGGGCTCCTTGTCAGGAAGATATTCGACCGGACGGGGGTAAGTCGTTACGTCTGTCGCCGGACGGTGGGACATGTCAGTGGCGCCTTCACCGACTTTCTGGTCGCCTTCGGCATCGCCTCCATCAAGCTGTCCGTGGTGGCCGCGTACGCCGTACCGCTCTCCATTCTTCTGATTTCCGGACTTCTGGCCACGCTCCTCTACGTGATGACCGTCGCCCGCAGGCTGACGAAGGAATACTGGTTTGAGAAAGCCATTTTCACCTGGGGATGGTTCACCGGCACAATGGCGATGGGGATAGCACTGCTTCGCGTGGTAGATCCCCGGATGCAAAGCCGTTGCCTCGACAGTTACGCGCTGGCGTACCTGTTTATCGCGCCCGTGGAAATTTCGCTGATAACGTTTGCTCCGGCCGCCTTCAGTAACGGATACGGACTCCATTTCTCACTGATCTGTCTGACTGCCGGTTTGGCAGTACTGTTCGCCGGACACTTCAGGAAACGCGTCAGATGAAAGTGGAGAAAACCAGCTCGGGGTGCTCCCGCCCCTTGCCGCTCCGGCGTTCCCCGACCAGTATATACCCCATACCCCATTATCACATTGCCTTGAGCGGGACGGAAAACAAATGAAGCAAACGGGGGAAAATGACAAATAATAGTAATTTTTCGACAAAGTTTTTCCCGAAATAAGCGCGTATCTTTGTTCACGTCATCCGGATAAGGGCGACGCGCCCTCCGGAAAAGAAAATTATTTCAATTCATTATGCCAGATTTTAACGGAAAAGAAGATTCAACACAGAATTCGCGCAACACGAAAGTTTTTGAAAAAAACCTTTCGGCAGTGTCGCGCGTGTTTTTGTCACCGGAAGCCGAAAGCTACTTTCAGCACGGACACACGCTTTCCCGGCACGTCGAATTCATGCGGATCGACATAAACAGTAATACTAACAATACAGTAACAGTAATTTTAAAATAATAAGAAGTCATGAAACATCTGAGATTTGTGATTATGCTTGTAATGATGCTGTATGCATCATCGTGCCTGATTGAACTGGAAGATATTCCCGTTCCCGGCATTATAAAAGAGGTATGGAATGAGTATCTGGCTCAAATTAACAGAGAAATCGGAGACCTGCAGCGGCTGGTGGATATATTACAGAAAAAAAGCGCCATCCGGGATGTGAAAGAGGATGATGAATACATCGTAATCACCTTTACAGACAGCAGAACCCCCTTACGCATCTATGTCGGAGAGCAGGGTTCGCCCGGGACGTATCCCCCCGCTGTCGGCATCAGACAGGAATCGGACGGCCAATACTACTGGACCGTCGACGGAGATTTGCTGAAAGACGATAACGGAAAGCCATTCCTCGTGGCAGGCGAACCGGGTACACCGGGTACACCGGGCGAACCGGGCAAAGACGCCATCGCACCGCAGATAGATATAGACAAGGATGGTTACTGGACTATATCGACAGACGGGGGTAATATCTGGAAATCGACCGGCAAGAAGGCCGAGGGAGAACGGGGCAGCGATGGCAGCGATGGCAAAAATGGCGACTCCTTCTTCGGAAAAATAGAATTCGATAAAGACAGCAACTACGTAAAAATCACCCTTGCGGACGACAAAACAGCCATCTACATACCGAGATACGTGGGAATCACTGGCCCGATTGACCTTTCCCTCAGCTTCTCCCCCCCGGTAGAGGGCGTCGGCCCGACGCCGAACTTTGCCGACTACCGCTTTGCCGGTATCGTGACCTGGATGAAAAAGGATGCAGACGGAGACTTCACGGTACCGGTGCCGCTGACGGAAAAATTTATCGCCGATACAGAGTATGCGGCCAGGGTAGAACTGAGAACCCTTGCCGGATATGTATTTTCGGGCGCAGCAGGCGGCACGATCACCGTCGAGCATGGTAATTCCAGCGCCCTCTCACACCAAGTGCAGTTCGACCTGGAAACACTCGTCGAAACCGGAATTGACGGAAATCCGGTAACCCGTCTGGTCGCCAAAGGAGAGATCCCCTTCAAAACAACACAGTCGTCATATCGGGTAAACGACCTCGATCTGACCGGCAAAATCTCCGCTCCCCTCAACAGCGCACATCCGACGCTAAGCCTCACCGGAATGCAATATTATACGTCGGAATCAGATAAGATAAAGTGGAGCATGTACATAAACAGCACCGAGGTAGTCCTGAATGATAACGACCAGTTCAGGCTCGGCACCATATACAAAGCTGTGGCCACGCTGACGCCCGGGACAGGCTTTTCGTTCGACGGAGTGGAGGGGATGGACTTCTTCCACAGCGGCGCGCAGCAATATGGGATCACTGCCGAAAAAGTTCCCGACGATCCCGACGGAAGAAGAATCGTCGTCACCATCCTGTTCAAGCAGACCGGCCAGGGTACGGCGACAAGCAGCACATTAGACCTCACGCCCCACATCAGCACTCCGGCAACAGGCGGTACACCCGTAATAAGTTTCGCCGAAGGCAGCTTCAGCGGTTTCGTAACCTGGACTGTCGACAACCAGTCCATGACGGAAGGGCTTTTCCAGCCGGGTACGAAGTACAGGGCCAACGTGACGCTGACTCCCGCAACGGGCTATTACTTCCCCGACGACGTCAAGGTCTCCTATAAAGGTAAAAACCTCACCCCTATGGAAAGCGGGAACCTGAAGGGATACATCGATTTTGACCCGATACCCGGCGAAAGGACGGTAAGCATCATCGGCGATTTGACCTATCTGATACCCGCGCCGCGGACGGACGATACACCGATAACAGACTTCGACGCTACCGGGTACACGGGGAAGATAGACTGGGGCTCCGGAAACACTAAGTTTCAGGCAGGCACGAAGTATGCCGCCGAGGTGACGCTGACGGCCAAACAGGGCTATATCTTTACCGGAGTTACGGAAGCCTCCCTTATCCATAACAATGCTTCCGACGTGACGTTTCCCCAAGACTACAAACCGAACGCAAAGTTGGAGAAACTCTCCTTCACCCTCACATTCCCGCCGACGGGCCATGTCGAGAAAGTAACCGACTTCCACCTGACCTCCCGGATCCCCCAGCCGCAGGGAGGCAATATACCGGTGACAACCTTCACGGCGGTCGAGTACACCGGAGCCGTGACGTGGGATCCGGAGCTGTCGTCGGGTGGCTTTACAATCGGTACGGCATACAAGGCCACCGTCACGCTGACGGCCAAACCGGGCTATGCCTTTCCCGGCGGAATCACCTTTATCCACAATGGAGCGACTACGGTGTCGTCCCCGGAAGTCGTAGACGGAAAGACCTGTGAGGTTGAAATCACCTTCCCGGCAACCGTTAAGGACAAGCAGGTAACAGACCTCAACCTCACCTACCGGGTACCCCAGCCGCTGGACGCCACGAAACCGGTGAAAACCTTCACGACAGCCGAATACACCGGGACGGTGACATGGAAGCAGGGAGGCAACTCGATGGCGGAGAACG
>JAIRSV010000060.1 GCA_031255275.1 Proteiniphilum sp. | reverse complement strand
CCGCCCCTTGCCGCTCCGGCGCTCCCCGAGCTGGTTGTTTTTGGTGTATTGTATTGGTTATGTAAATCATGTGAATCACGTAAATCAAAAGAATCACAGTTCAGACAACTTTGCCGCTCCGGCGCTCCCCGAGCTGGATATACCCCATTATCACATTGATTTGCGAGACTCCAACTCCCATAGGGAATTCCTTCTCGCACCGTGCGAGACTCCAATGCACATAGGGAATTCCTTCTCGCACCGTGCGAGACGCCAATGCACATAGGGAGTTCCCTCCCCGCACCGTGCGAGACGCCAAAAATAACCAGCTCGGGGAGCGCCCGAGCTGGTTTCTCTACTTCTTAACTTTTCCACTTTTCAAAAAACTGTTTTCTGGTAAGCGAGTCGTTCTGTTCCGTCGGCTACGTGGATGATGCCGCAACAGGTGAATCCGAGTTTTTCCAGTATCCGCTGCATCACCCGGTTGTCGCGGTGCGTATCCACCCTGATATTGAGACACCGGGTAAAACACCACCGGAAACAGGTTTCCGCTACGCCTTTTTCTTTTCCTGCCGACGCAATACGGTGTACCGTACCATAAAGAGCATGATTCAACCATTCCCCTTCGTAAATCTTCCCGTAAGTGGGGTCGTCGCCGATGATGAAACAGAATGTGCCGACTAACTCTCCGTCCCGGTTTTCGCAAACGAAACTGTGTCCCGCTTCAATCTCCCCGGCAATGTATTCCGCCGGAGGATAACCGCCTGTCCATTGCGAAACATTCCCGCTGCGACGCATAAAGTCTCGCGCGACGGCGTATATTTCCATCACTTCCGGCAGGTCATCACGGGTTGAGGGACGTATCCGGGTGATCATTTCGATTGTTTGTCAAGTCGGGGTGAAAGGCGCTTTTATGCCGGTGACTTTTTGACTGTCGTCTTTTTCGCGGATGTTTTCTTTACCGCAGTCGTTTTTGTGGTGGTCTTTTTTGCGGCGGTCTTTTTTGCCGTGGTCTTTTTTGCCGTGGTCTTTTTTGCCGTGGTCTTCTTTGCGGCAGTTTTTTTAGCAGAGGTCTTTTTTGCCGTCGATTTTCCCGTTGCCGTTTTCTTCGCGGTGCTCCGTCCCGTTTTGGACTCCTTCCCGCTCTTGCCCTTGCCTTTGCTCTTATCCTTCTCCTTGGCTTTGTCGGCGTCAGCGTCAGCGATGATTTTCCGGCAATCTTCCAGCGAAAGTTCTTCGGTTTTCCGGTCTTTCGGTATCTTGTAGTTCGACTTTTTGTATCCGATATAGGGGCCGTAACGACCGTTCAGTATTTGCAGGTCAGGTTCCTCCTCGAATGTCCTGATGATTTTTTCCCGATCCTTTTTCTCTTTTGCCTCGATCAGCGGGATGGCCTCGTCGAGCTGTATTTCGAGCGGGTCGATTCCCCTGGGCAGTGAGACGAATTTACCGTCGTGACGGATGTAGGGGCCGAACCGCCCTGTGCCGACAAGTACTTCTTTTTCTCTGAATTCGCCCAGCGTCCGGGGTAACTCGAAGAGTTTGAGTGTTTCTTCGAGGGTGATGGTTTCGATTGACTGTGTTTTCTGCAGCGAGGCAAAGAGAGGCTTTTCGGTTTCGTCCTGAGTGCCTATCTGCGCCATAGCGCCGTAGCGCCCGATTTTTACCGATACCTGACGTCCCGTCCTGGGATCTTCTCCCAGCACCCGTTCGCCGGCCTTGTGTTCGGTGCGCATCTGTGAGGTCTCCTCCACGATGGGGTGAAACATTTTATAGAAATCGGAGATCGATTTATTCCACTGCTCCTTTCCTTCGGCTATCTTGTCGAAATCTTTCTCTACCTCGGCCGTGAAGTTGTAGTCTATGACCGAGGGGAAATATTCTACCAGAAAATCGTTTACGACCATGCCGGTGTCGGTCGGCGCCAGTTTGTTCTTGTCGGCGCCGGCGATCTCTTTTTTGTCGCTGTCCCTGATGACGCTTTTCCTGAGCGTAAGGATGTTGTAAGTTCTTTCTTCGCCCTCCACGTTTCTTTTTTCCACGTACTCCCTGTGCATGATGGTGGAGATCGTGGGGGCGTAGGTGGAGGGACGGCCGATACCCAGTTCTTCCATTTTCCTCACCAGCGCCGCTTCGGTATACCGCGGCGGACGTTGCGTGAAGCGCTGGGTGGCGACGGTTTCCTGCATGGTGAGCTGTTCGTCCTTTTTCACGGGAGGCAGCAGACCTTCCTCATTTTCGCTGTTTTCCTCGTCGGTTCCCTCCAGGTAGACGCGCAGGAATCCGTCGAATTTGATCACTTCGCCGCTGGCTGTGAACTTGCCGGCGACGCTGTCGGAGATGGTGATGTCGACGGTAGTGCGTTCCAGTTCGGCGTCAGCCATCTGCGAGGCGATGGTGCGCTTCCAAATCAGTTCATAGAGGCGCTTCTCCTGAGCAGTTCCCTCTATGGCGTGTGTGCTGATGTATGTGGGTCTGATTGCTTCGTGGGCTTCCTGCGCTCCTTTTGACCGGGTGGCGTACTGGCGGCTTTTGATGTATTGTTCGCCGTATTGTTCGCCGATTTCCGTCCTGGCGGTTCCGACCGCCAGCGTCGACAGGTGTACCGAGTCGGTACGCATGTAGGTGATCTTTCCCGATTCGTAGAGACGCTGCGCCACCATCATGGTTTGCCCCACGGAGAAGCCGAGCTTGCGCGACGCTTCCTGCTGCAGGGTGGAGGTTGTGAAGGGTGGGGCAGGCGACTTTTTTGCCGGGCGGACGTGGACGTCTCCCACGGCGAAGGTGGATGTTTTGAGGTTTTCGAGCAGCGCCAGCGCTTCGGCTTTGGTCTTCAGGCGCCTGTTGTATTCGGCCCTGATTTCGTACCGGTGACCGTTTTCCTCCTTCGTGAAGAGGGCTGTGATGCGATAGGCGGCTTCCGGCCTGAAATTCTGTATATCCCTTTCGCGTTCCACGATGAGGCGTACGGCGACTGACTGTACGCGTCCGGCTGAGAGGGCGGGCTTTATCTTTCGCCACAACACGGGCGAGAGTTCAAAGCCTACGATGCGGTCGAGCACCCGGCGCGCCTGCTGTGCGTCTACCAGATTCCGGTCGATCCTGCGGGGATTCCTGATGGCTTGCTGAATGGCATCTTTCGTGATTTCATGAAACACTATGCGCCTGGTATTATCCTCGTTCAGTTCCAGCGCGTCATAGAGGTGCCATGAGATGGCCTCCCCCTCGCGGTCCTCATCGGAGGCGAGCCAGACCGTTTCGGCCTTTTTGGCCGCCGCCTTCAGTTCGGAGACGACCTTCTTCTTATCGGAAGGTATTTCGTAGATTGGTATAAAACCGTTTTCGACGTCAATGCTGAAATCTTTTTTCTTCAGATCGCGAATGTGCCCGTAGCTGGACATGACGTGAAACTCTTTTCCCAAAAACTTCTCTATAGTCTTTGCTTTTGCGGGCGACTCAACGATGACAAGGTTTTTATCCATTCAAATGTTATTTCTTTTTATTATTTATGAGGATTTTACGTGAACTGCTTTTGCCCGTTTGCCGGGTGAAAGGCGTACATTTCGGGTGCAAAAGTACTAATTTTGCGCAAGGAACAACAATTTTTCCGGGAAATTTGTCCCCACCGCCGGGCTTACGGCGCATCTGCAGGCGCCTTCGGGGGGGTAAAAAAGCGGTATCTGCGTCTGAAAGCCGGATGGCGCGCAGCGTAAACCCTCTGCGGACTACGGACGGCTGACCGTGACGCCGTGAATGGAGGTGAGCGCCCGGAAGAGCTGCTGCGCCTGCGAACGGCGTATTTCCAGACTCATACGGCAAGTGTCGGTGAAATCCTGCGTGCGACGCGGGGTGTCAAACTGTTTTAACACACGCATCACATCGTTGAGGAGGGTATAACCGAACGCTATTTCGAGGGTATCATTCACCGTTTTTTCCAAGATCTCCGCGCCGGCTATGGCCTCGGCGGCAGCTTCCCGGTATGCCCTGATCAGTCCGCCCGTCCCCAGAAGCGTACCGCCGAAATAGCGCACTACGGTGATGAGGACATCGGTCAGGCCGGCGGAACTGATCTGTCCCAGGATAGGCTTTCCGGCTGTTCCCGACGGTTCCCCGTCATCGTTGGCACGGAAGTCGTCCCGTTCCCACCCCAACATGCAGGCCCAGCAGATATGGCGTGCGTCATAATATTTTTTACGCTGTCTCTCCAGTATCTCCTTCACCTCGCCGGCGTTCTTCACCGGAAAGATTTGCGCAATAAACCGGCTCTTCTTTTCGGTGACGTATCCTTCGGCGGGCCGGATTACGGTCTTGTAAGTATCGTCCATAGCGCAAATGTAGTAAAAGTTCGCGAAACGGGGGGAGTTGAGAAGTATACGCTGTTCACCCGTGCAGCCTCACTGCCATTCGCGCTCCGTGCGGTACTTACGCTGCACCGGAAAGGTTTCAGGGTGCACCGGCAAAGTCTGTCCGTACAGCGAAGACAGTGAATTATCAATGAATTACGAGTGGATAAGAGACATACGCCGATTACGCTGAAGAGGAGATGTTATATCGGCTTGAGAAGATATCTTGATGATGTGGCGGCGTAAGCCTTGCCCGCCGCGCTTCGCGGTGAATGACGCGGAGCGCAGCGAGCGAATCTTTCTTACACCACCGGACTGCCCGGCAGCACTTCCCTCGACGGTGAGAGTAAGGCAAAACTCCCGTCGGTATTTTCGGCGGAGAGGATCATTCCCTCGGAAAGCAATCCCCTCATTTTCCTCGGTTCGAGATTGGCGATGAAGCAAACCTGTCTCCCGACCAGCTCTCCCGGATCGGGACAGTGCGCCGCTATGCCGGAAAGGATCGTCCGTTTCTTCAGCCCGTCGTCGAGAAAGAAGCGGAGCAGCTTGTCGCTTCCCGCTACCTTTTCACATTCCAGCACGGTGCCTACCCGGATGTCTAATTTTTCAAACGTATCCAGCCGGACGGATTCCTTCACGGGTTTTACCCGACATTCGTTCGCCTCGTTGGCCCTTTTCGTATCGAGCAGCTTTTGTACCTGTTTCCCGATCAGGTCATCCTCCATTTTTTCAAACAGCAGTTCGGCCTTACCCAGCGCGTGTCCCTCCGGAAGCAGACGGAAGCTTCCCAGATCGTCCCACTTCAGGCGGCCGGTGTTGAGGAATCTCCTGATTCCGGCTGCCGAGAAGGGGAGGAAGGGTTCGATGACAATGGAGAGGCCGGCCGTGATCTGGAGCGCGAGGTGGAGGATGGTACCCGTCCGCGCCATATCGGTTTTGGCACTCTTCCACGGTTCGGTGTCAGCCAGATACTTATTCCCGATACGCGCAAGGTTCATGGCCTCCCGCTGCGCTTCCCGGAAGTGGAAGTTTTCGAGACTGTATTCCACGGCAGCCTTCACCTTTCCGGCTTCCGCCATCATCTCGCGGTCGTATTCGGTGGGGACGCCGGGCGCGGGGACTTTATTGTCGAAGTACTTCTGCGTGAGCACCAGTGCACGGTTCACGAAGTTGCCCAGCACGGCTACCAGTTCGTTGTTGTTGCGCGCCTGAAAGTCTTTCCAGGTGAAGTCGTTGTCCTTGGTCTCCGGCGCGTTGGCGGTGAGTACGTACCGGAGTACGTCCTGTTTGCCGGGAAACTCCTCCAGGTATTCGTGCAGCCATACGGCCCAGTTGCGGGAGGTGGAAATCTTGTCGTTTTCGAGATTCAGAAACTCGTTGGCGGGGACGTTCTCCGGAAGGATGTATGAGCCTTCGGCCTTCAGCATGGCGGGGAACATGATGCAGTGAAAGACGATGTTGTCTTTGCCGATGAAGTGTATGAGGCGGGTCTCTTTGTCCTTCCACCACTTTTCCCAGTCGTCGGGCAGCAGCTCGCGCGTGTTGGAGATGTAGCCGATGGGGGCGTCGAACCATACGTAGAGTGCCTTGCCTGCAGCGCCCTCCACGGGCACGGGTACGCCCCAGTCCAGGTCGCGGCTCACGGCGCGCGGCTGCAGCCCCAGGTCGAGCCACGATTTGCACTGTCCGTATACGTTAACTTTCCATTCCCGGTGCTCCTCGAGTATCCAGCGGCGCAGCCACGGTTCGTGCCTGTCCAGGGGAAGGTACCAGTGCCGCGTCTTTCGCATCACGGGTTTGCTGCCGCTGAGCGTCGATGTCGGATGAAGGAGGTCGGAGGGGCTGAGCGACGTGCCGCACTGTTCGCACTGGTCGCCGTATGCCCTGCCGTTTCCGCAGTGGGGGCAGGTGCCGGTGATGTAGCGGTCGGCCAGGAACTGACGGGCTTCTTCGTCATAATACTGTTCACTCTCCTGTTCGGTAAACTCGCCCCTGTCATACAGCGTGCGGAAGAAGTCGGAAGCGGTCTTCCGGTGAATCTCCGATGTGGTGCGCGAGTAGATGTCGAACGTGATGCCGAATTCTTCGAAAGACTTCTTGATCAGCGAATGATAGCGGTCGACGATGTGCTGGGGCGTGACGCCTTCGCTGCGCGCCTTGATGGTGATGGGGATTCCGTGCTCGTCCGAGCCTCCGATGAAGAGGACGTCTTTCCCCCTCAGGCGGAGGTAGCGGGCATAGATGTCTGCCGGGACGTATACGCCGGCCAGGTGTCCGATATGTACGGGGCCGTTGGCATAAGGCAGGGCAGCGGTGATGAGTGTGCGTTTGTACTGTTTTGACATATTGCTGTTTTCGAGTTGCGGGCAGATAGCTTCCCGCTGTTAAACGGTTGCAAATTTACATGATTTTTTCGAGACTTGCCATACATGCTCCCGGAGCGATGCGATGTTCGGGCGACATCCCTCCCGCTCTCCGGGGGAACGGTGCGGGACGCTTCCGAAAGGCGGGATGGCCGTTTAAGGGAGATAATCCTGCCCCGTTTTCTGTAAACTTTATTATCTTTGCCCCCGCCGCCGGATATTATCCATTCCGTCACCGGGCTTCCGGGTGTCATCGCGGTGCGGGGGCGAACGGGGTGACAGGGGTGACAGGATCGGCGTGCAGCTATAAATTCCAACATAAATTATTAAAGAGAATCAAATCATGGACAGACGTATTTTTTTGAAGAGAACGGCAGTTTCGGCAACGGGACTGAGTCTGACGCCGCTGATGGGGAAATCTTTTTCGTCCCTCTTCGGCGCGGATGCACCGGGCAACAGGATCAGGATCGGCCTGATAGGATGTCGCAACCAGGGGTGGAGCAATCTGAATGCATTTCTCCGGTATCCCGGCGTGGAGTGTGTCTCGCTCTGCGACATAGACGACGAGTGGCTTCACCGGCGTGCCGCCGAACTGGAAAAGTCGACCGGAAAGAGGCCGCCGCAACTGGTGAAGGACTGGCGCAGGGTGATCGACAATGCAGAGGTGGATATGGTGATCATCGGCACTCCCGACCACTGGCACTGCCTTCAGCTGGTGGCGGCCTGCGAAGCGGGTAAGGACGCGTATGTGGAAAAGCCGCTGGCCGGCACCATCGAGGAGTGTGACCTGATGGTGAAGGCTGCCCGGAAGTATGACCGCATCGTGCAGGTAGGGCAGTGGCAGCGGAGCGACCCTCACTGGGACGATGCCGCAACGTACGTCCGGTCAGGCAAGCTGGGGCGTGTGAGGACGGTGAAGGTGTGGGCCTATCAGACGAGTAAATGGACGCTTCCGTCGGTACCCGATTCGGCGCCTCCGGCGGGCGTGGACTATGATATGTGGCTGGGTCCTGCGCCGAAGCGCGCCTTCAACCGGAACAGGTTTCACTACAACTTCCGCTTCTTCTGGGATTATGCCGGCGGACTGATGTCGGACTGGGGCGTACACCTGCTCGATTATGCCCTGAAGGGGATGAATGTCGGGATGCCCTCATACGTCCTCGGTGCGGGAGGAAAGTACGGCTATCCCGACGACGCGATGGAGACGCCCGATACGCTGATGGTTACATACAGGTATCCCGACTTCAATATCATCTGGGATCATGCCTGCGGGATAGGTTCCGGGATGTTCGGTTTGCGGGAAGGCATCGCATTCCTGGGCGAGAACGGCACGCTGATACTCTCCCGCAGCGGTTGGGAGGTGGTTCCCGAAGCGGCGGTCAACAGTCGCACGTTTCCCTACTGCTACCCCTGCGACGAGGAGAGAATGCCGGACAGCCTGCGCATGGAGGCGGTGAAGAAAAAATCGGGCGAAGGCAAAGGACTTTACCTGCACGCGGGCAATATGCTTGACTGCATGAGGTCGCGCAAGCTGCCCAATGCGGATATAGCCATCGGCGCCGAAGTAGCCAGACTGAGTCATATAGGCAACATATCCTGTCGTGTAGGGAGCGCCCTCCACTGGGACAGCGAGACAGGGATGTTCGCGGGGAACGAAGAAGCCAACCGGCTGATCAAGGCCGATTACCGGGATCCCTGGAAGTTGCCGGTGCTGTAAGCGGAAAGATTAGAAGTGGAGAAAACCAGCTCGGGGAACGCCGGAGCGGCAAGCTGCTTCATCAATGGACAGTGGAAAGTTGAAAGTTGAAAATGGTTTTTTAGAAGAAGGAGATAACTAGCTCGGGGATCGCCGGAGCGGCAAGGGGCGGGAGCACCCGCCCCGACGAGCGATTTCTTTATTAAGCGATTTCTTTGTTAATTGTCTGCACTGTGATTCTTCTGATTTACATGATTTACATGATTATACCGTAGCTACGCGACGGCCATATATATAATGTACAGGGCAAGGCCATGGCCTTGCC
>JAIRSV010000074.1 GCA_031255275.1 Proteiniphilum sp. | reverse complement strand
CGGTGAATGTCCTGAAAAAAACGGACTGGTTGCTTATTATTCCCACCGCTGCCCGTTTACGGGGTATTATGTCAACGAAGTATTGACGGAAACCGCAAAGAAAAGAAATCTTCCGTTGAAAATAATCAGGTTCGAGACAATGGAACAGGCGCAATCCGCCCCAACGCCGGCCACCGTGTTCAGTTTGTTTTATAATGGAAAGTTTGTGACAACAGACCTTAGCGTTTGCATGGACAATCGTTTCGATAAAACGGTCAAGCCATAAATCAAAGTCCGTCCCGCAGTCATTTTGGAAATACTTAAACAGATTCAGTCGGGAACGGCACACTGCGACCTGACAAAAATCAGCCAATCAGCCCCGAAATACCGCGCAAAATCCCTGTACGAAGCCCTTAAAATCCGTTTCCCGCACGTCAGAGGCAACCGCGACGGCGAAACCGTCTCCGAATAGCAGACCTCCGGCGCGGCATTTTTCGTCCGATGTACCCTGTTTCCCGCTCCGAGCGCGCTTCGTCACGCTCGGAGCGGCGTCGTTTGCGCCCGGAGCGAGAAAATCCTCACCTGAGCGAGAAAATCCTCGCTCGGAGTGAGAAAATCCTCGCTCGGAGTGAGAAATTCCTTGCTCGGAAGGAGAAATTCCTCGCTAAAAGCGAGGAAATCTTCACTTGAGTGAGGAAATCTTCGCTCCGAGCATGAATGACGGCCTTCGCAGTGAGAATTGCCGAACTCATGGCGGTTTTTTTCACGCTAGTTTCGCGCTGTTCATGCATATTTTCCAAAAAATCTTGACGGCCGCCGGGAAAATCAGTCCGGCTAAGTCAGACCGGCACATCAAATTACACAAATCAAAAAAATCAAATGCCGCTTTAATATGATTTTTTTCGCTAAATTTGCGAGCTATATCCGAAATTCGTTTTATTTACAATTCAAACACAATGCAGGAAAAAACAAAAACTACAACACCGGAAGAAAACGGGAAAAGCCTCAACTTCATAGAACAGCTCGTGGAAAACGACCTGAAGGAAGGGAAAAACGACGGCCGCATACAAACGCGGTTTCCGCCGGAACCGAACGGCTACCTGCACATCGGACATGCCAAAGCCATCTGTCTCGACTTCGGCATAGCAGAAAGATACGGCGGCGTATGCAACCTCCGCTTCGACGACACCAATCCCGTAAGGGAAGACACAGAGTACGTCGAATCCATCATGGAAGACATAAAATGGCTGGGATTCCACTGGGAAAACGTCTATTACGCCTCCGACTATTTCGGGCAACTGTGGGATTTTGCCACACAGCTCATAAAAGAAGGTCACGCCTATGTCGACGAACAGCCGGCCGAAGAGATAGCCCGCCAGAAGGGAACACCCACCGTGCCGGGGACGCACAGCCCATACCGCAACCGTCCCGCAGAAGAATCGCTGACCCTGTTCGAAAAAATGAACAGCGGAGAAATTCCCGAAGGAAAAATGGTACTCCGCGCAAAAATAGACATGACCGCGTCAAACATGCACTTCCGCGACCCCGTCATCTATCGCGTAATCCGCATCCCGCACCACCGTACCGGCACGAAATGGAAAGCCTACCCCATGTATGACTTCGCACACGGACAGTCCGATTACTTCGAAGGCGTAACACACTCACTCTGCACCCTGGAGTTCGAAGTACACCGTCCGCTATACGACTGGTTCCTCGACCGGTTAGCCGACAGCAGCTACCGCCCGCGGCAAACCGAGTTCAACCGCCTGAACCTCACCTACACCATAATGAGCAAACGCAAACTCCTGCAATTAGTACAGGAAAAACTGGTCACCGGATGGGACGACCCGCGCATGCCGACACTCTCCGGTATGCGTCGCCGGGGATACACCCCGGAATCAATCCGCAAATTCATCCACAGAATAGGCTATACGAAATACGAAGCCATCAACGACATCTCACTGCTCGAACACGCCGTACGCGAAGACCTCAACGCCCGGGCAATCCGCGTCTCAGGCGTAATCGACCCCGTCCGGCTGATCCTCACCAACTATCCGGAAGACAGAGTAGAAGAGATGGAAGCCATCAACAATCCGGAAGATGAAAGCATGGGCTGCCGGAAAATAAAATTCAGCCGCGAACTCTGGATAGAACGCGACGACTTTATGGAAGACGCACCGAAAAAATATTTCCGCCTGACGCCGGGCAACGAAGTGCGGCTCAAAAACGCCTACATCATAAAATGCACCGGTTGCCGCAAAGACGAAAACGGAAACCTGACGGAAGTATATGCCGAATATGACCCGATGACGAAAAGCGGCATGCCCGATTCGAACCGGAAGGTGAAAGGAACCATCCACTGGATATCCGTACCCCACAGCCTCGACGCCGAAGTACGCCTCTACGACCGCCTCTTCATGGCAGAAGACCCGGCCGCCGAAAAAGAAAAAGATTTCAGAGAAATGCTGAATCCCCACTCACTCATCGTGAAAAAAGGATGCAAAGTAGAAGAATACCTGCGCGGAACAAAGCCACCGGACAGCTTTCAGTTTCAACGGATCGGCTACTTCAGCACAGATACGGATTCCACGGAAATCGCCCCGGTATTCAATCGCACAGTAGCCCTCAAAGATTCATGGAAAAATAATCAATTAATTAATATAATACGGCAGAAGGAGACAACAAATGGAAGATAACGAACTGAACATAGACTTATTGATTGAAAAGTATGAGCAAATGCACATGCTCGGCCGGAAAATATATTTCGATGCCGACGAGTTTGCCGCACTTGCCGAATACTATAACGCCGAGGGAGACACCCACGAAGCGGAAAAGCTCATCCGGGAAGGACTGGAGATGCACCCCGGCAGCTCCGAACTGATGCTGCTGAAGGCACGAATGCTGGTATACTCCGAAATGTATCGGGAAGCCCTCGACTACATGAAAGGAATCCCCGAAAGCGAAGAAGTAGACCTGTCACTGCTGAAGATAGAAGCGATGCTGCACCTCGGAAACCGCACCGATGCCGACAGACTGATCAACGACATGCTGGATCGGGAACTCCCCCCGGACGACTCCTACTTCTTCATCACCGAACTGGGATTTATGCTCAACGACATGGACTTTTATAACCGGGCCATCCCGCTTCTCGAAGAGAGCATGAGTTTCAACAATTCCAACAGCGAAGTCATCGTCGACCTGGCCTACGCCTACGAAAAGAAGGGCGACCTTGACAAAGCCATAGAATACAGCAATCTCCTGCTCGACATAGACCCCTACTCATTCGAAGGATGGGCAAACGCAGGCAAGCTCTATTCCATGAACGGGCAGCACGACAAGGCAATAGACGCATTTGACTTCGCCCTCACCATCAACGGAGACGACCTGACCGTATTGAAGATGAAAGCCCTGTCACTTTGCCTCAACGACAATCTCGAAGCATCGATCGCCCTCTTTGAAGAATGTCTGCAAAAGACACCCGACGACGAAGGGATATACGAATCCCTCCTGGAAGCATATATGGTACTTGAGCAATACGACAGAATGATGGCGCTTATCGACCGGAAGGAAGAAGCGCTCGGAAGCGAAGGCATCACGATCAAGCGCGCATTTGTCTATTTCTACAAGGAAGATTATGAACAGGCACGCGAACTGTTTTCCATGATACCGGAATACGAACGGGATACACTCGACTACTTCATGCTGGAAGGAGAGATGGCCTTTCTGGACGAAGATTTCGCCGTGGCCGAGAAGGCATACATGAAAGCCGCACTTCTCTCGAAGGACAACGAGGATGTGCTCGACAGACTTGCAAACACCAGCGTGGCGCAGGGAAAGTATGAGCAGGCAGCCGGATACCTTGAAGTGTTACTAAAGCTTGATCCCGACTTCCCGACCGCAAAATCGAGACTGGCCTTTATCCGTTTCGAGATAGGCTCCAAGGAACCGTTTGACGAGATTATGGAAGAATTTTCGGATCAGGAACTGATAGACCTGCTCAATCTGATCATCGGCACGAAAGACAAAGACAGCGACCCTTCCGAACACAGCAGAGAGAAGATACTGATACGGCTCAACGAAGCGCGGGAGAACAGGGTACTGTTCAAAAATATAAAGTATTGACCGTACCGCATATACGGTTATCCCTCACGAAACCCCAGGCTGAACAAAGTATTCGCAGCCACAGCGTCGGCATGGAGTATCCGGTAAGCCGGATACTCCCTCCGCAGGGGGTAACCGGCGCGAAACCAGTAAAATTTTTCAGGAGAAGATTTTAGCGCGACGGTCTCTGCCGCCGGGTCACAGGTGTGCCGGACGGCGTGTCGGAGCTGTTGTCCGGGAGCGATCAGTCGCAAGTCAATAACCGGTTCGGCGGGAGCGGGTATATCCTGATAGCGCGGGTTCTCGATGCCGGAATCAAAAAACTTATTCAGATTTTCAAGACTCATCCTTGCAGCAGTCCACTTGCCGTCGGCGCTGTAGCCGGCGATGTGGGGCGTGGCAATATCGGCCAGTTGAAGAAGTTCCCGGTCTATTCCCGGTTCGTTTTCCCAGCAGTCGATTACCGCTCCGGCGATATTCCCGTTCCGGATTGCTTTTTTCAATGCCTGACTGTCCGTGACGCTTCCGCGTGCCGCGTTGATGATAAACGGTCTCTTTTCGACTGACGCCAGAAAGCGGTCATCCACCAGATGATACGTCTTGTGCCGGCCTGTCCCGGTCAGCGGAGTGTGGAAGGTGATAATGTCGGCTTCCCGCCGGATGGTTTCAATATCCGTAAAGAGGGCAGATCCTTCCCGTTCCTCTCTTGGCGGGTCATTCAGCAACACCCTCATCCCTAATTTCCTGCAGGCAGCCTCCACCTTGCTACCCACGTTTCCCACACCTGCTATCCCGATGGTTTTTTCTTTCAGATCGAATTGATGTTTTTCCGCCAGATATAGCAGGGACGCTGTCACATATTGTTCCACCGAAGCGGCATTGCAGCCGGGAGCAGTACGCCATGCCACCCCGTGGGCGTCGCACCAGGCGGTGTCGATGTGGTCGAACCCGATAGTGGCGGAGCAAATCAGCTTTACCCTGCTTCCGGACAGGATCTCTTCCCCGAAACGGGTGACCGTTCGCACGATGAGCGCATCTTTCTCTCTGATGACATTCCGGGTGAACTGGTTTCCGGGAAGGTATTCCACTTCGCCAAACTGTTCCGCAACTCCTCTCAGATAAGGGATATGCGCGTCTGCCAGTATTTTCATATTGAAGTCTGTTTCAAGTATTGATTCATGGCTTTGGCGGCCTTTCTTCCGTCGCCCATGGCAAGAATGACGGTTGCCCCGCCCCGCACAATATCGCCTCCGGCAAAAATCATCCCGTCGGCAGTCTGCA
>JAIRSV010000171.1 GCA_031255275.1 Proteiniphilum sp. | reverse complement strand
GGGGACGAAGGGCTGAAAGCGGAAGCGTTTGAGTATATCAACCGGGTGCGTGATCGTGCAGGCGCCAAACCCTACACAATGAACGCGACTCCGGTTGATGTGGGCGGAGAGATCAATGCGCTCTATCCGATTGACGAAAACCGGCAATTTATCCGTGACGAGCGTGCCCGCGAACTGGCTTTCGAGAACCATCGCTTCTTCGACCTGCGGCGCTGGCGCGTACTCCATTCGAAAGTGGAAGATTTCTATCACCGCGGACTGATGGGGTATTATGTGGTGGATGAGGGAAAATATATCTTCCTCAATGACCGGGAAAAAGAGAATAGAGGTTTGGGTTACACCAGAGCCAACTATTATCAGCAGATTCCGGGAGGTCAGATTAACAGAAACCCGAACCTTATCCGCAATGACGGACATTAATCACAAAGAATAAAGTAAAAGAATCGTATGAAACAGTTATTATACAGTTTACTGACAGTGGTCTGTGTGTTAGGAACAGCCGCGTGCATGGAGATCGACAACTTCGACGCGCCGGAGGCACACGTGACCGGAAGGCTGATAGACAGGACGACGGGTAAGAACTACATCACCGACCACGGAGACACGCATATCCGTATATGGGAAATGAGTTACAGCCTGAATCCCGCCCCGCAGAGCATACCCGTAAAGTTCGACGGGAGCTACAACAACGAAAGGCTGTTTGCCGGCACCTATGACATGCTTCCGGAGGACGGCCCCTACTGGCCTGCCGACACCATCCGCGGAGTGAAGATCGGGAAAAAGACGACAACCCAGGACTTTGAGATAATTCCCTACCTGCACATCATCGACTTCGAAGCCAGTCTGACGGAAAGGGCAGACTCACTCACCATGTCGTGTCGCCTTTCCCTGCCGCGCATCAAAATAACAGAGGAGGGGGAAGATGGAAAGATGCTGGAACGTGAGTCCATTATTTTTCCGCCTCACAACGTACTGGAAGTTCGTCCCTTTCTGAGCCTCACCATGTATTGCGGCAGTGCCAATTGTATCGGTGAGTACGGGACTAACTACCGTAAGAATTTACGCAAGGATTGGACGGACGCGGCAATAGATCCCGACGGCGACGGCATAAGCGAAACCTATACGATCACCG
Source organism: Proteiniphilum sp. (assembly GCA_031255275.1). GTDB lineage: Bacteria > Bacteroidota > Bacteroidia > Bacteroidales > Dysgonomonadaceae > Proteiniphilum. Next base: position 7,109 of record JAIRSV010000171.1, on the reverse strand, counting down.
TTCCCGTAAAGAAGGGTTATACTTATAATGTGCGCATGGGAGCAAACATGAGTGATACCCATCAGAAGTTCAACTATTCGGAGGTGAAAAGAATCGCAGTCCCGAACGGGTAAGACTGCAAGCCGGCGTGATGCGGCCGAAAGGTGACGGTTGAAATGTACGTCGCCACCCCCTCCGCAGGCAGAGGCTCTGCTCATCACCGTGCAGAGCCTCTATGCTTCCTCTACGGAGGCGCTGCGGCAAACAGCGAGCAGAGCACACGCAGAATACACGTACAGTTCACGTACAGTACACGCAAAGCACACGCAGAGATACACAAACAATAAAAGAAAAAACAGTATGCAATTCAAACACAGATACAAATGGGCACTGACGGGCGTCCTCCTGTTAATCCTCTCCTGCCGGAGCGATGAAGAGGTCATACCCGAAGCGATAAAACCTCCCGAAACGCCTCCGCTGGAAGAGGTGTTCAACGTACCCGGCTTCGAACCGCACGAAGAGGGTCAACCCTTCGACACTTACCGCGGACTGGTCATGGCCGGCTATCAGGGCTGGTTCTGCGCGCCGGGAAGCGGCTGCTCGCACAGCGAACACACGAATACCGAATGGTATCACTACCGCGAAAGCGACATGTTTGCCCCCGGCCCGAGAAGAAACAGCATCGACATGTGGCCCGACATGCGGGAGTATGAGGTGAAATATACCCCCGGCGACTTTATCCTCCCCAACGGAGAGAAGGCGCAGGTGTACAGTAATTATGACCGTTCCACCGTCATGCTCCACTTCCGGTGGATGAAGGAGTACGGCATCGACGGCGCCTTCATGCAGCGCTTCGTGGGCGAGGTGATCGACAATCCCGACGGAAAGGATCATTTCGACACAGTGCTCGGTCACGCAATGGAGGCCTCCAATACCCACGAGCGGGCTATCTGCGTGATGTATGACCTGGGGGGCTTCACCCCCGCCCGGCTCGGCAAGACGCTCGCCGACGCGCAGGCGATAATGGAGACCTACCGGCTGAAGGACAGGACGAAACAAAAGTTCTACCTTCACCAGAACGGCAAACCGCTTATCACCCTGTGGGGCGTAGGCTTCAACGACGGACGCCCGTATTCGCTCTCAGACGTGGAATCGCTGATCGACGGCCTCCGGGAGACGGGTTACAGCATCATGCTGGGCGTCCCCACCTACTGGCGCGAACGGCGTAACGACGCGCTGCCGGATGCCAAACTGCATGAGCTGATCAGGGGCGCCGACGTCATCATGCCCTGGTTCGTGGGGCGTTACGGGAAGAGTAACTTCCCCGACTTCCATGCGCTGATCGAGAACGACATCCGGTGGTGCGAAACGAACAGTGTGGAATATGCTCCGCTCTGCTTCCCCGGCTCGTCGGACCTCAACATGCACCCCCACAACAACGGCCGGAACGACCGGTATAAAGGACAGTTCCTGTGGGATCAGATGTATCACGGCATCAAGTCCGGCGCACAGATGCTCTATATGGCCATGTTCGACGAAATAGACGAAGGCACGGCCCTCTACAAAACCATGAACATGAGCGACGTCCCGAGCAATGAACCGGAAACGCCCTATTACCTCACCCGGCGAAACGGAGTGTACAGTATCACCCCCGGGCGAATCACCATCCCTTCCGGCGTCGACGGCTGGAGCAAGCTGGTTCCCGGCGAGCTGAATATCGCCTTCCAGGGGGTTGAGGACGGGTTACCTACCGATCATTATCTCTGGCTCACCGGGCAGGGGCGCAGGATGCTGCGAGGTGAAATCCCCCTGAAACAGACTCTGCCCGCAAGGCTACCGTGAAGCGAAACAGCACCGAAACCAAGCGATTGCTCTATGAGAAGAATCCTGTTATCGGCCACGCTCGTCGCCACGCTGTCGTGCGGCGAGACGCAGAGGGAGGGTGAACCGCTTCCGGCCCTGGCCCCCAATCCGTTTATCACGCACCTCTACACGGCTGACCCTTCGGCCCGGGTGTGGGACGACGGTCGGCTGTACCTCTACCCTTCGCACGACATCGACCCGCCGCGAGGGTGCGATCTGATGGATAAATACCACGTCTTTTCGACTGACGACCTGCTGCACTGGACGGATCACGGACAGATCGTCGAAGCCGCCGACGTCCCCTGGGGCAGGAAGCCCTCGCTGGCTGACGGCGCCACATTCATGTGGGCGCCCGACTGTATCCGTAAGAACGGTCGATACTATTTCTACTTCCCCCACCCGAGCGACGACCCGTGGAACAGTAACTGGAGAATCGGTATTGCCGTGAGCGACCGGCCGGCTTCCGGATTCACCGTGCTGGATCACTGGCTCGAAGGGTTGGGGGATGACAACTTCGCGATGATCGACCCCAATATCTTTGTCGACGACGACGGTCAGGCTTACTTCTACTACGGCGGAGGAGGACGGTGTGCCGGCGCCAGGCTCCACGAGAACATGACGGAGCTGGCGGAACCGCTGACTTTTATGACCGGACTGAATGACTTTCACGAAGCGGCCTGGGTCTTCAAGCGGAACGGCACCTATTACCTCACTTACGCCGACAATCACACCGAAAACGGCAGAGGGGCCAATCGCATGAGGTATGCCGTCAGCAACAAACCGCTGGGTCCCTGGGCCGGCAAGGGTGTCTTTCTGGGGTCGACGAGCTGCGACACCAGTCACGGCTCCGTGGTCGAATACAAAGGTGAGTGGTATGTCTTCTACCACAGCAGCGACCTGTCGGGGGGACGCGGCAACCTCCGTTCCGTCTGCGTGGACAGGCTCGGGTTCAATGAGGACGGAACCATCCGGACGGTACGGCAGACACGATAGTTCCGTTACGGACGGCGATCTGCGTTGACCGGTCTCCCCTCCCGGGCCGAAGGGGAGACGCGGTCATCACCGCAACCCGTCCGCAGCAGCCGCGCGCGGTGGAGGGGGCGTGCAGGCTCACTGTTAAAACCGCTCAATAAATGATTACTGATCCCAAAAAAAGCGTACCTTTATCCCATTCAATCTAAAGCAATGTCAAAACAGTCTCCACAGAAGTCGGGAAACGGCCGGCGATCGACCCTGTATGGTGTACATACGGCAAACGCCGGCCTCCGGCCGGTCGCCGGAAGCGGCGCCGACGGAATGTGCAGTTGAAGTGCAATTATTTTACCCTATTTATAGAATGAAGAGAAGAAGATTTTTAACAAACTCGGCACTGCTGGGGACGGCTGTCCCCCTGGGCGTCACGCCCGCCATACTTACCTCCTGTTCGGGCAGTGCGGACGGGACGAAAGGCAGGGTTTACTCTGCCGACGAACTGGGCATGTATTCGTTCGCGGACGCTGCCCCCGACGGGAAGCTGCTGAAAGCGGCCCTCATCGGCTGCGGCGACAGAGGTACGGGCGCTGCCGTCGATTTCCTGAGCGCCGGCCCGGGGCTGAAGATAATCGCCCTGGCCGACCTGTTTCCCGACCGCATGGATCGTTGCCGTCAGATCCTTTCGGAGAACGGCAACGGCGTGGATGACGCCAACTGCTTTTTCGGTTTCGACGCTTACCTCCGGGTGATGGATATGACTGACGTCGATCTCGTTTTGCTGTGTACGCCTACCCATTTCAGGCCGCAGCACTTCAAGGCTGCCATAGAGGCGGGCAAGCACGTATTCATGGAAAAGCCCTGTGCCGTTGACCCGACGGGAATCCGTACGGTTATATCCTCGGCGCGGGTGGCTGCGTCGAAGGGGTTGACGGTCGTGACCGGCAACCAGCGAAGGCATCGCCGCGACTACTGGGAGGCTTATCTCCGGGTGAGGAACGGCCTCATCGGAGAGGTCATCTCCACCACCTCTCACTGGAATCAGGGCGCCTGGTGGAACAGGCGTCACCGGCCGGAGTGGAGCGATATGGAGTACTGTATCCGCAACTGGTTCAACATCCGGTGGCTGAGCGGTGATCACATCCTTGACCAGGGTATTCACAACATCGACGTGGTGACCTGGTTTATGGGCGAACTGCCGCTGAGGGCGGTTGGCTTCGGCGGTTCTGCCCGGCGTTTGACGGGTGACATCTTCGACTTTTTCAGCGTGGACTATGCTTACAGTAACAACAAACGCATGTTGCATACGGCGCGTCAGATTGACGGCTGTGACGGGAACGTCTCCGAGCAGATACTGGGGACGAAGGGCGTTGCCCGGCTGAATGACCGGGATGAGATCAGTATCGTGGACTGGGAGGGGAACCTGCTGTGGGAGTATGATTACGGGAACATGCCGGTGAAGAATCCTTACGTACAGGAACACATCCATCTGGTGGAATCCATCCGGATGAACAGGAAGATCAATCAGGCGGAGGAGCTGGCTTACTCTACCCTGATTGCCATCATGGGGCGTGAGGCTGCTTATACGGGGCAGGTTGTGGGCTGGGACGAGATCCTGGCGTCGAACCTCCGGTATGGCCCCGAGACGTATGAAATGGGGGCGTTGCCGGACTATCACGAAAGGGTGGTGCCGGTGCCGGGGAAAGACCCGTCGGATCCGGTATGACCGCGCGTCCCGGCAAGAGGTGAGCGCTATTAACGGAATCTCCGGCCTGCGTGTCGGGAGGTTCGTAACACTGATAATTACACTTTTAATCGTATGAAGAATCAATCAAACAAAGTAACGAGAAGAGAATTTCTGGGGCTGTCGGCCCTGGGATTGACAGGCCTGACGATTCTGCCGGGCTGGACTGTGGACGGCGTCAGAACGGCGCCAAGCGACAGGGTGGTGCTGGGCTTCGTCGGCCTGGGGAGGCAGGGCATCAGCGACCTTCAGGCATTTACGCAGTGTCCCGGCGTACAGGTGGCGGCGGGCTGTGATGTGGATACGGTGAAGAACGACCGCTTCAAGCGGACTGTCACCGCCTGGCAAAAGTCGAAGGGGATGCCCGAGCGGTGTGACACGTATGACTTCTATGAGAGGCTGCTGGAACGGAAGGACATCGACGCGGTGGCCATCGCCACGCCTGACCACTGGCACGCGCTGGCGACCATCCACGCCTGTCAGGCGGGGAAGGATGTGTTCTGCCAGAAGCCGCTGACGTATACCATTTCCGAAAGCCTGTCGGTGGTGAGGGCGGTACGTCACAACAACCGCATCCTGCAGGTGGGCAGTCAGCAGCGGTCGTCGAAAGAGTTTCAGACCGCCATCGCCATGGTGCGCGACGGGAGCCTGGGATATGTGAAACAGGTACGCGTCAGGGTGGGTGAACCGCCGGCTCCCTTCGACCTTCCGGAGGAGAGTGTGCCGTCGAACCTGAACTTTAACCAGTGGTTGGGGCCGCTGAACTTCCCCGTGGTACATTACAACGCGGCGATGTGTCCGCCGATCGCCTACCCCGAGCTGCGGGAGACGGGTGACTGGGCGGTATGGCGCTATTACCGGGAGACGGGCAACGGGTTTACGGGCGACTGGGGGGCGCATCATTTCGACATCACCCAGGCCGCCCTGGGCATGGACGGGTTGACGCCCGTGGAATACATCCCGGCGGGATACGGGGGGGCGGAGTATGCCACCATGAGGTATGCCAACGGACAGACGGTCAGCGAGCAGCCCTTCCGCGAAGACAGGCCGGACGAAAAGGGTATCTGCTTCCTCGGCGACAGGGCGTGGCTGAAGGTGGCAAGAGGATACATCGAGTGTTCCGATCCGGCGCTTTTGCAGAAATCGGAAGAGACTTTCGCCGCCGGTGAATATGAAACGAGCGCTCCGCACATGCAGAACTTCGTCGACAGCGTGAGGTCGAGAAAGGAACCCGTGGCGCCCGTGGAAGCCGGTGCCTCGTCAGCCATCTTCTGCTGTAACGTGAACATCGCCCACGAACTGGGACGTCCGGTGAGGTGGGATCCGGTGACCCGAAGGTTTTTTGATGACCGGGAGGCCGAGTCTCATCGCCTCTACGCGTACGAATACCGGAAGCCGTACAGCCTGCCATACCGGAAAAGAGGTTAAACTAAAACAGAGAATGATATGAAGTTTTATGAAAGAGCGGCGCTGGCACTGACGTCAGCGCTGCTGTGCGCAAGCTGCCTGACGGCCGCGGGCGACCGTCGCGAAGCGGGAGAGGGTGCCCTGCAGGGCAGGAAGGTACTGTACGTCTACGGCGGCTGGGAGGGGCACGAACCCGAGAAGTGCCGTGACCTGTTTGTCCCCTGGCTCCGGGCAGAGGGGGCGGAAGTCACCGTGTCCGACCGGCTCGACTGTTATGAAGACGCTGCGCTGATGGCGGACGTCGACCTGATCATCCAGCACTTCACGCAGGGCGAGATCTCCGGCGCTCAGGAGCGTGGCCTGCGTGAGGCCGTCAGGCGCGGCGCCGGTCTGGCCGGGTGGCACGGAGGGACGGGTGATTCCTTCAGGAACAACGTCGACTTCCAGTATATGATCGGCGGACAGTGGGTCGCCCATCCCGGGGGCGTGATCACCTACACGGTACGCATCACCGACGCGGACGACCCCGTCACCAAGGGGTTGAGCGACTTCGGCATGAAGTCGGAACAGTATTACATGCACATCGACCCGAATACAAAGGTGCTGGCGACAACCACCTTTTCGGGCGAACATGACTTCTGGATCGAAGGCGCCGTCATACCCGTAGTGTGGAAAAAGCAGTATGGGAAAGGGCGCGTATTCTACTCTTCTCTGGGACACGTGGCGAGCGATTTTGACGTCCCGGAAGCGCTGGAAATCATGAAGCGCGGCATTCGCTGGGCGGCCGAAAGCGTGGAAAAGGGAGCGGAATCGTGGCTCGTGCCGGCCTACGAGTAACCTGTCCGGGCGAAGCCCCCATTCCAGAAGCCGTTTCAGCGCGAGAGAGCCTCTCATTTTTCGTCACAACACACTTACGGGAACGAACGCGACATGCACACGGGAACGAACGCGACACGCACACGGGAACGAACGCGGCGTGCACGCGGGAACGAACGCGACGCGCACGCGGGAACGAACGCGACGTGCACGCGGGAACGAACGCGGCGTGCACGCGGGAACGAACGCGTCGTGCACGCGGGAACGAACGCGACGTGCACGCGGGAACGAACGCGACGAGCACTCGGGAACGAACGCGACGTGCACTTCA
>JAIRSV010000018.1 GCA_031255275.1 Proteiniphilum sp. | reverse complement strand
ATTGAACGGTAATTTCAAAGAAGTAGAGATATGGGCTGCCACCGAATCGGAACCCGAATTGAAAAAGTTGAAGGTGCATGACTTCGGAGGGGCCGGTACGCCGACGAAGGTTCTCTTTGATAAACCGCTGGTGAAACCCACCACAATCCGCTTTGTCGTGAACTCGGGAGCGGGCGACGGGCAGGGATTTGCCAGCTGTGCCGAAATGGAGTTTTACCGGAGCAATCCCGACAATTATGATCCGTTGCAGCTCTTCACCGACCCCTCGTGTTCGGCGCTGAAACCGGGCATTACCCGGGAGGTGATCGAACTGGTATCGAACAACCTTTACCGAAATATCGCTTTCGATCTCTTCGCGAATCGCTACCCCGCCGAATTCAGAATTCAGGAATACAGCGCCTGGCCGAATCCTCTGGTCTGGGAGAAGGTGAACAAAGCTTCCTCGCAAAGCCTGCTCGACAATCCTACCGGCATCGCCGTGTCGCAGGGCGAAGAGCTTGTCGTCTTTGTCGGCGACACGCATGGATACAACCTCAGCATCAAGGTGCAGAATCTCGACAAACCGGGAGGTGACGGGTATCACAGCGAGGCGTCGTTCTACCCCCTCACAAAGGGCGTCAACAAGATAAGGACGGACAGGAAGGGGCTGGTCTACCTCTTTTATCACACGGCAGATTATGAAAAGGCGCCGAAGGTGAAGGTGCACTTTGCCACCGGAAAGGTGAACGGCTACTTTGATTCGCAAAAGCACAGCGATGAAGACTGGCGCCGGCTGCTGGACGGCGCAACCGATAAGTATTTTGACGTGCTGGGCAGACATTCTCACTTTACTTTCGAAACGGCGGCGTTCAAAACATATACGACAAACGGCCGCGAACTGACGGATACTTATGACGAACTGGTGCGCATGGAATATGAATTTATGGGGCTGATGAAATATAACCGCCTCCCCGTCAACCGCGCCTATTTTCACATCATGTACAGTAGTTACATGTATGCCACCGCCTATCGCACGGCTTACCTGAATACGCTACAGGATCTCGTTCTTTCTCCGCAGCGCCTCAAGAAAGATCCCTGGGGGCCTGCCCACGAAATGGGACATACGTTGCAGACGCGTCCCGGATTCAGATGGGTGGGGACGGTTGAAGTAACCAATAACCTTCATTCCATCTACGTGCAGACGCAGTGGGGAAACAGCGCGCGTCTCGAAACGGATGCGCCGGACAGACCCGCTTCCGTCGGCGGCAAATATAATAATGTATACGAGAGGGCTTACTACGACTCGTTCGTGAACGGCATAGCGCACGGCGATGATAAAAATGACTGGTTCTGCATGCTCGTTCCGCTGTGGCAACTGCAGCGCTACTTTGCCGACGCACGCGGCAACGTTGATCTGTATAAGGATTTCTACGAGAGAGTACGCACCTCGCCCGACAAGGAGACGGCCGGAGAACAGCAGCTCGAATTTGTACGGAGTATGTGCGATCTTTCGGGCTATGACCTGACCGGCTTCTTTAAGCTATGGGGTTACCTCACTCCCGTTGAGAGTCACAAAAATGATAAAGGCGTGATGCAATTCAGGCTCACCAATGAGCAGATCGACAATTTAATAGAAGATATAAAAAGGCGGAACTATAAGCCAATGAATGAAAAAATTGAATATATTTGCGACAGCAATTGGGAAATATTCAAAGACAAAAAAACGATGAAGGCGGGCACGGCCACCAAAAAAGGTACGGAAATAACGGTAAGCGGCAGCGAGAATGTGGTGGCTTACGAGGCCTTTGACGGCGACAGGCTCATCTTCGCCACCAACAAAAACTCCTTCAGGCTTGACGGCGAACCGAAACAATTGAAAGTGTTCGCGCTGGCATACGACGGAACTAAACAGGAATTGTCCGTACAATGACGCCGAATTGCTGTAAACATAAAATTATCAACATTATTAAACAAGACAGAATTTCTATGCAAAAACAACTGAGAACCATTGCCATATTATTAACCGGCATCATCCTGCTGGGCTGCGTCGGCGGCTCGCGGGAAACAGGAAAAATGAGTGTTGGAGGGTATCGCCCTCTGAAGACTGACATCCCCAGGCGTCCCGCGGGACAGAAGGACGTGTTGGGACTGGTCGCCGACAAACTGGATACCGTACGCACCGGCTTTATCGGCCTGGGAATGCGCGGCCCGGGCGCCGTGCAGCGCTTCGTCCACATACCCGGCACAAAGATCGTAGCCCTGTGCGACCTGCACGAAGAGAGAGTGGAAAAGGTACAGAAAACCCTCGAAGAAGCAGGTCTGCCCCGCGCCGCCGCCTACAGCGGCAGCAAGGATGCCTGGAAGGAGCTTTGCCGGCGCGAAGACATCGACCTGGTGTATATCGCTACCGACTGGAAGCATCATGCCGAAATGATGGTCTATGCCATGGAACAGGGCAAGCATGTGGCCTGCGAGGTGCCTGCCGCCATGACGCTCGAGGAGATCTGGACGGTGGTGAATACCGCCGAAAAGACGCAGAGGCATTGCATGCAGCTGGAGAACTGCGTGTATGACTTCTTCGAACTGACTACGCTGAATATGGCACAGCAGGGCCTCTTTGGCGAAATCCTCCATGCCGAGGGCGCCTATATCCACGACCTGAGCGACTTCTGGAACTATTATGAAGGCGACTGGCGCATGCAGTATAACCGGGAGTTTCGCGGCGACATCTATGCCACGCACGGCATGGGCCCGGCTGCGCAGGCGCTGAACATACACCGCGGCGACAGGCTGAATACCCTGGTCGCGCTGGATACCAGGCCGGTGAACATCCCCGAATACCTGATCGACAAGCGGGGCGTGGACAGAGACAGCGCTTACCTGTTTGCCAACGGTCAGCACACGATGACGATGATCGGCACGGAGAAGGGAAAGACGATTCTCATACAGCACGACGTAGCCTCTCCGCGTCCCTACAGCCGGATGTATCAGGTGAGCGGCACGAAGGGATTTGCCAACAAGTATCCGAATCAGGGATACGCCTTCCGGGGCGACGCGCTGGCGGGAAGCGGAGTGCCCGACCACGAGCAGTTGAATGCTCACAGCTATGTGAACAGGGAGGTGCGCGACGACTTGATGAACAGGTATAAGCACCGCATCCACCGCGAACTGGAGGAGAGAGCCAAAGAGGTAGGCGGTCACGGAGGAATGGATTTCATCATGGACTATCGCCTGATATACTGTCTTCGTAACGCTTTGCCGCTGGACATGGATGTATATGATCTGGCCGAATGGTGTTGTCTGGCCGAGTTGGGACGCATTTCGATCGAAAACGGTCATGCACCGGTAGAAATTCCCGACTTTACCCGCGGTCACTGGGACAGGATTCAAGGATTCAGACATGCGTTTGCGGACTGAAC
>JAIRSV010000173.1 GCA_031255275.1 Proteiniphilum sp. | reverse complement strand
AGCAAAGAAATCGCTTAATAAAGAAATCGCTCGTCGGGGCGGGTGCTCCCGCCCCTTGCCGCTCCGGCGCTCCCCGAGCTGGTTTTCCCCTAACTGATTTTAATTCTTGGAGTGGGCTCCGAAAGTCTTGGAGTGGGCTCCGAAAAGCTCGTGGATGCTTCCCGAAATATGGTCGATATGGAAATGTGACAATGTGATGATGTGAAAACCAGCTCCGGCGCTCCCCGAGCTGGTTGTTTTTGACGCTCTTCAAAACATTTTCAACTGTCAACTTTCCACTGTCCATTAATGAAGCTTCTCCCCGACACGTATTTCTACTTCTGCTCCTTTGAGCCACGGGGAGGTAAAGTCGATTTTGACGTGCCCGGATTCGCCGGTGGACTGTATATAGGCTAAAAGACGTCCGAGATATACCCGGTGACGGTTATCCGTATAATCGGACATGTCGTGATTGTTGCCGGATTCCAACCCTAAAAGACGGGCGGGTCCGTGAATCGTACAGGTTATCTCGTCGTCGGAAAGCATGACCGGAATTCCGCTTTCATCTACTACCTGAAGGGTTATGCAGGCCAGACCTTCGTCTGAAGATATTTCGGCAACGCTCTCTTCTACCCGGATCGCATACGGGTGTGTGGAGGTCTGTATGGCGTGACGTACTGTTTCTTTTCCCGTCCTGTCCATTCCGATCACCTCCAGCGTGCCGGGACGGAAGGGTATGTCCCAGAAGATGATCCCCGTCCTGTCGTCATAAGGCTTCGTTTCGCCCGCAGGTTGACCGTTCAGCTCCAGACGCGCCTGCGCCGCATTGGTATAGCATACTGTGCGTATCATCTGCCCCTCTTTGTAATTCCAGACGGGGTGGGCGTCCTGCGAAAGGGCGTCTGCCGCACTCTGCTGCGTAACCGGCCAGGTGCCCGTACGGGCCATCGGCTTATCGCTCCATAACGATTGTCGAAAGTGTCCTCGCGGTTTGATGAATCCTCCGAAGTCAAGGAGTCCGGAATAAAATCCGCGTGAGGGCCAGCGTCCCGATTCACCCAGGTAATCAATGCCTGTCCACAGGAACTGGCCGAAGATATGTTCGTTCTCCGCCACCGCCTTCCAGGCCTCCATGCTGTGACCGGTTTCACTTCCGTAGATCACCCTGTCCGGATATTCCCCGTGGTCGCTGACATAGAAGCTTTCCGTATAGTTGTAGCCGGCAATGTCCAGCACGCCGGGATATTCCGTCCGGTTCGACATGGCTACTCCGGCCAGGCCGGCCGTGACCGGACGCGTGGGATCGTGTTCTCTTACCACTCTCGCCAGGCGCATGGCGATACCGCCGAGGCGCATGGCGTCGGGGGCCTCCTTTCTGTATCCGCCGAAGACGGGCTGGGTGAATCCGGTATCCTTTCCCCCGTCGAGAACGGGGTGCGAATACGGGTCATTCGGATAATCTACCTCGTTGCCGATGCTCCAGGCAAAAACCGAGGGGTGATTCCGGTCGCGGCGCACCATATCGGCCAGATCCCGTTCGCCCCACTCTTCAAAAAAGTCATAAGAGCCTTCGTAAAGCGGCTTGCCCACGTTCCAGCCTTTGATCCATTTGCGTTTCGGAAATTCCCACTCGTCAAAGGCCTCATTCAGCACCAGCATCCCGAGTTCGTCGCACAGTTCATACAGATCGGGCGCCTGCGGGTTGTGGCTGGTGCGTATGGCGTTGCATCCCGTTTCCTTCAGCGCAAGCAGCCGCCGACGCCACACTTCCCGCGGGACGGCGGCGCCCAGCACTCCGGCGTCGTGGTGAAGGCAGACGCCCTTCATCTTCATCCACCGGCCGTTCAGTGCGAAGCCTTTGTCGGGATCGAACGTAAAGGTGCGGAAACCGGTGGTTGTGGAGGTACGGTCTATCTCCCTTCCGTTATCCAGTACTCTCGTCTCAAGCGTATAAAGTGCGGGGGTGTCCACACTCCACAGCAAGGGCCTGTTCACCCGCAAATCAAGGTTTATTTTGCCTTTTGCGCCCGAGGCGACGTGCACTCTGCCGGAACTGTTTGCCACTCGTGTTCCCGAAGGGTCATAGAGATTGCTTTCGACGGTGAGTGCGGAGCGGGTATCCGATTCGTTTTCGATTTCCACTTCGACCTTGAGTATGCCCCTGTTTTTTTCGACCGACGGCCGGGCGTATACCCCCCACTGTGCGATGTGGACGGGGCCGGAGCGGATCACCCATACGTTGCGGTAGATGCCCGAGCCGGTATACCACCGGGAGTCGGCGCTCCGGCTGTGGTCGACGCGAACGGTGATGCGGTTGTCTTCCCCGTAGCGGACATGGGGCGTGGCGTCATACATAAATGATATGTATCCGTTGGGGCGTTTGCCCAGTGAGTGTCCGTTGAAAAACACTTCGCTGCGGTTGTAGACGCCTTCGAAGTAGAGGAAGAGTTTCTCGCCCTCCCATTCTTTGGGGACTGACAGGTTTTTGCCATACCAGCCGATGCCGCCGGGGAGGTAGCCTGTGGCGCTGGCCAGCGTGGGGCTTAGCGGTTCCTTCACGCTCCAGTCGTGAGGCAGGTCTGTTTTCTGCCACTGAGGAGCGTTAAATTCGGATACAGGCCTGTCGTCCGCGTTCTCCAGGGTGAAATACCACTCTTTGTTTAATTTCTCGGGCTTTCCGAACGAAACCTGTGCGTATCCCGCCGTAATGAAGGTCAGGGCGAGGATCGCGGAGATGTATACTTTTCTGTTCATAATGCTTTTAGTTGTAAATGGTCAGTTGCTGAATACAAATGTAGTGATTGATCCGGATTCGACAAGATAGTGTCCCGCCTCCGGGATTTCTTCCGTGAGGTCTTTCGAGGCCGAGGTGGTATACCGTTTCACGGTTTTGCAGGTTTCCGGGGGGATCGTCGCGCCCATGTCGACGCGGACGGTGCGCGCCGACATGTTGGCGTATATGACCACCAACTTATCGTTGAGGGGCGACGTCCATGCTGACCCGAAAAACAGGTCGGAGGGGTTGTCCACCTGCAGATCGACCCGCGTGTATCCGGGTTTTACGAAGAGGCTGTAGTTTCCCAGCGCCCAGAGGGTTTTTGCCGGCCGGAGCGTTCCGCCGCCCGACAGGGCGGCATATTCTCCCCCGGCGGGGAGCAGGCGGACGAGCAGGAAACGGTTTTTGTGTCCCCAGCGGCTTGCGTCCATGGCCGTCCAGAACGACCAGGATGATACGCCGGCCGTCACCAGATCCTGATGGATCACCTTATTCATGTGGAGGGCAATATCCATTTCCGTGGCGCCGTCGTGTCCGGGATAGTCGCTGTCGTCGAAATGATCGCCGAGCAGGCTCCATTCCGTCTGATAAATCTTCAGTCCGTAGAGTCCGGCCTTTTCGCGCAGCAGGGTGCGCGTCTGTCGCATGGCGTTCAGGTTTGCATCCGTCCAGTAGCTGTGTCCGGCGATGAGGCGGGGCACGTGCGGGAGGTCTCCGAGGTAGTTTTCGGATTCGGGCGAGAAGAAGTTTTCTATCTGATTGCTTCGTCCCGCATCGTTTTTGGTGCTGAACAGGTATTCCCAGTCTCCCGATTCGGTGATCAGTATTTTTGTGTCGAGAGATTTTTCGGAGAGTGCCCTGTCCAGTTCCACGACTATTTTTTTGATTTCGCCGTTTTGCCAGCCGCTGCCTTCCTGTCCGCCATCCCAGTTGTATTGCGGTTCGTTCACGGGGCTTATGTGCGTGAAGCGGATGTTTTTGTTTTTCAGGAAGTATTCGGCCACCGTCGCCATGTAGCGGGCAAAATCGTCATAGTGTTCCTCCTTCAGGTTGCTGCCGGCGCCGCGCGACGAGAATCCCTTTCCGTTGCAGGTATACTGAACGGGGGGCGAGTTGCTGAACATGACAAATGATTCGCAGCCGTAATCGCGCGCCTTCTCGATGAAGTATTGCTGTCCGCGGTGTTTCGTCCAGTCATAAGAGCCGTCGGCTTTCAGGAAAGATTCGGCGCGACGCGATTCATCTTCGATTCCGCTGTCGTCTCCCTGTCCGGCCGTTCCGGCGCCCAGGTTGAAGCGCCACATGGATAAACCTATGCCCTGCGGATTTCCGTCTCTGATCTCGCGAGAGAACAGCAGGCGTGCAATGGATTCCTTTGAGACGTCGTCCCAGTCGCGGCCGACGATGTTTCCCGTCCAGCAGTCGGAGGCGGCGAAACCGTCGATCGTCTGAAACGTTTTTTCCGGATCGACGGTCACCTTTTTTTCCACGGGAAAGTCTGCCGGTTCTCCGGTCGTATCCGGGAGTCCGCCTCCGCCGCGGCATGAGGGCAGGATCGGGATCAGGATCAGGATCAGGAGGAGATGGAGGAGGAGATGGAGATGGAGGAGGGATCGGATCACTCTTTTTATCATAATGTCTGTATTTGCTGTATTCGTTAAATGCGAACTCGATATTCAGGGGATGTAATGCAGCGCTGCGCGTCGGCACGGAATCTTCCGCCGGCCATCATGATTCACTGCCGGCGGAAGGATGTAGCCCTGAAAATTTACTTAATGCCAGCCGGGATTTTGCCTGATGGAACCGTTCGACATGGTTATTTCGTAGAGAGGGATCGGGAAGAGGAGATCGCGCTCTTCGTCAAAGGTAATTCCCTTGTCGCTTGCCTCGCCCTGGTTTTCCCGTTCAAAACGATCGGGGGGGGCAGAAGTCTCAGAGGTGTTATACTTCACAAACGAGCCGTCAGGCCCCATCAGGTTGCATATCATTTTCTTTCCGTTGTCGTCACTCCAGCGGCGGATGTCGTACAGGCGGTTGTGTTCGAGCGCAAGCTCCAGGCGGCGTTCTTCGCGAATGGCTTTGCGCAGGGCGCTTCCGCCCACACTTTCAGCAACGTCGCCGAGTTTTGCACGGCGGCGAACTTCGTTCAGCGCCCGTCTTGCCTGCGCGTCCGCACCTTCTCCGCCCGCTTCATTACAGGCCTCGGCATACATCAGCAGCACGTCGGCATAGCGCAGTATGCGGTGATTCAGGGGGATTTTGTTGATGTTATACACTTCCGGCCGTTTGTCGACGGGTACAAAGAATTTGCGGTTGATGCGCGCCGACTTGTGGTCTTTGGGATCGATGATATAGCAGTCCTCGTCCCAGCCGTATTTTTCGAGATAGCTGCCGTAAGTATCCATCTTTTTGCTGTTCTCAATGAATATCCCGAAGTTGTCTTCGCCCGCTATTTCGGTACATCCGCTCTTTATGACAGTCCACTTCAGCCGCTCGGTGTCGCCGGCGTCAAGAAAGGCCTTCTCGAGATGGCTCGTGGGCTGACACCACGACCATCCGTCGCCGGGGCCGTTGCGCGCGCCGGTGATTACCGTCATCGAGCCGCCCAGACTGTAGACGCCGTCATACATGTATTGCACTTCGAATAAGCTTTCCACGCTGTTGTTGTGATCGACTGACCATACATCGCCGAAGTCGGGAAGCAGGGCGTATTCCGCCGGCTCATCATCATCAAGGATTATGGTTTTGAGCGCGGTGCGGGCTTCCTCCCATTTTTCCTGATAGAGGTATGCCTTTCCGAGCAGTCCCAGGGCGGCTCCGCGGGTGGCGCGCCCCCTGTCGGCGGGCGAATATTCGCTGCGCTGCGGCAGCGCTGCGGCGGCGGCGTTCAGGTCGGCTTCGATGAATGTGTAGACCCGGTCGGCTTCGGCGCGGGTTATCCCCTCCACCTCTTCCGGCATCAGGAAACCGGTAATCAACGGTACGCCGCCAAAGTTTTTCACAAGTTCAAAGTAGAAGTAGGCGCGAAGGAATCGGGCTTCGGCTAGCAGGCGTTCCTTCATCTTTTCGTTGACGATGGGCGCTTCCGGTATCCTTTCAATGGCGATGTTGCACTTCAGGATACCCTTGTAGCGATATTGCCAGAAGTTGGAGATGAGTCCGTTCGACTGTCCGGTGCTCTGGAAGTGTGACAGTGAGTGATAGTCGCTTGCCTGACTGGTATTGCCCATCCAGCAGTCGTCGCTGCACATGTCCGACAGCAGCCAGAGGGTATTGACCTGCCACCAGTCGTCGTACTTCAATGCGCTGTAACAGCCGTTTACGAATGAAACGGCTTCTGCTTCGTTCTGAAAGTAAGTATCCAGATTTTCTTTTCCTCTCACGTCTTCTTCCAGGAAGTCGGAACATCCGGCAAAGGTAATCAGGGAAATGAATGTTGATATGATAAACAGATGTTTCATAATTGAGAATATGAGAATATGAGAATTAAAATTTGAAGTCTATGCCTAAGAGGAATGTGCGCGGATTGGGATAAGCGATGTGATCGATACCGGTTTCGATTACGCTGCCGTCCATCGCCGGACGTTCGGGATCCATGCCCGAATAGCGGGTAACGGTAAACGGATTCTGCGCGGAGAAAAACAGGCGGAGTTCTGCGCCGTCAAACAGTTTCTTCGGCAGGGTACAGCCTGCCTGAAGGAGCTTGCAGCGCACATACGAGCCGTCTTCCACGAAGAAGCTCGAGACGCGTTTATAGTTCTGATTCAAATCGCTGTAGGACAGGCGGGGAATATCGTAAGCTGTCCCCTCCCCGTTCCAGGCTTTCTGCAGTGTTCCGGCGAACACGTTCCGGCCGTTATCTCCGGAGTAAAGCGCTTTGGTGCTGTTGTAAATATCGTTGCCGAATGTGCCGTAAAAATTGGCCGTGAAGTCAAAGTTTTTGTACTTCAGGCTGAGATTGACGCCCATCATCAGGTCGGGATAGGGATCACCGATCCATGTCTTGTCGTTTTCGTCCAGTATGCCGTCGTTATTCAGGTCTCTGAAGCGAATATCGCCGGGCTTTGCATCCTTCTGCAGCCGTGTGCCGTGTTCGTCGGTGTGTGCATATACGTCCGTCCGGTTTTGAAACAGTCCGTCGGCGACATAGCCCCAGAAGCGCGAAATTCTGCCGCCGTCTTCGTTACGGATGATCTGGTCGCCGTGAAATTCTCCGGTCAGGATAGGCCCGTCGCCGGAAAACCTGATTGCTTCGTTACGGATTGAGGAGAGATTCAGGCCGATGCCGTAAGAGAGGTCCGAAACTTTATCGCGCCAGTTCAGGCTCAGTTCCCATCCGGCTGCCCTCATGCTGCCGATGTTCATCCATACCTGACTGTTCCAGTCGGGGTATCCTGTGGCAAAAATGTTTTGTTTTTTGTAAAGCATGTCCGTGGATTTCTTCCGGAAGAGGTCGAAGGTAACGTCCAGACGCGATTTCAGGAGCGACATGTCGATTCCCAGGTTATAATCTTCAACGGTTTCCCATTTCAGCCTGCTGTTTCCTACGGAGGCGACGGTGGTACCGGTGACGCGTCCCGGAGTTGCGCCGAAGACATAGTCTGCCGATTCGATTGTGGTCAGATAGGCCGAGTTGTCGATATTCTGATTGCCTACACGTCCCCATCCTGCGCGGATCTTCAGATTGTCGAAGATTTCCTGACCGTGCATAAACGGCTCGCCGATGACGCGCCATGCGCCCGAAACGGACGGGAAAACCGCATATTTGTTGCCTGTCGGAAACTTGGAGGAACCGTCGGCGCGGACGGAGGCGGTCAGGTAATAACGGTTGTCGCAGTTGTACATGATGCGTCCGATATAAGATACAAGGGTGCCGAACGCCGAATTGCCGTTGCCTTTCTGGTTATCGGTACCGGCTTCCACCTCCTGCAGGTTGTCCGAATTGTTGGGTACGGCGTCACGTTCGGCCTTCGCCCGGTAGTTGGCAAAGCGTTCGGCGGTAAAGCCGGCCATGGCGTTCAGGTTGTGAATGTCTGCAAAGGTCGTCATATAAGAAGCGGTATTCGTCCAGTTCCAGTCCAGCCATTCGTTCATTTCGCGAGAAACGTGGCTCAGCGTGGACTGTTCAAGGGCGTCGATATAAAATTGCGGCGTGAATGAGTCGGATCGACGAAAACGGGCGTTGACGCCAAACTGCGAGCGCAGGGTAAGCTCTCTGAGAGGGGTTATTTGCAGGTAGGGATTGACGATGACTCCATATTCGCGCGACCCGGCATTCTGACGGGCGATCGACGCGGCAGGATTCCACTCCTGGTTGTTGTGAGAGCGTGCGTAGTTGTTATACACGTTGTCCGTCCATTCGGATTCGGGACGGAAAACCGGCGTGCCCGGATCCATCGACATGGCTGCCGAAAACAGATTGGGCGTATCGTCCCAGGATTCCACGCGCGGAGCCATGTCGAATCCCGTTTTCACATACCTGTTGAATGTATATTCCGTATTCAGGCGGGCGTTGATTTTGTCCCAGTAACCTGTGTCATACTGCGAGTTGTTGCGAAAATATCCCAGGCTTACACTGTATACCAACTTTTCATTTCCGCCGGACACGCCGAGTGAGTAGTTTTGCACAAGGGCTGTTTTATTGATCACCCGGTTCCACCAGTCGGTTCCCTCCGCGTCCGTAATATTCTCCTTGCCTGTCCAGATGGAAGTCCGTTCGTCGTTTTCGTAGCGTTTTTTGAAAACCTGTTCATATTCGGAGGCTTTTGCCACATTCGGATTGGAGATAGTCTGGAAGCCGGCCGACGCGCTGAAGTCGAAACGGGTTTTTCCCGCAATCCCCTTCCTGGTGGTGATAAGAATCACTCCGTTAGAGCCGCGCGTTCCGTAGATAGCTGCCGCCGAAGCATCTTTCAGTACCTCCATTGATTCAATGTCGTTACTGTTCAGGAAATTGATATTTTCGCCCACGGGCATGCCGTCCACCACATAGAGAGGGTTGGTTCCGTTGACGGTAGTGACGCCGCGTATCAGCACTTTGGGCGTTGTCCCCGGGCCTCCGCCGCTGCTGATCTGGACGCCGCCGATCTTTCCCTGAAGGGCGTCCATCGCGTTGCCGGCGGTCACTTCAGTGATCTGTTCGCCCTTCACGGTCGAGATGGAACTTGTCAGGTCGCTCTTTCTCACCATTCCGTAGCCGATAACGACTACTTCATCCAGAAGCTCGGCATCCTCGTCCAGCACGACATTAATTTCTGTCCGTCCGCCTACCGCTATGGTCTGCTCCTTATAGCCCAGCATGGAAAACTGCAGTGTTGCGTCCGGCGCAACATTCGATATGAGGTAATTACCGTCTGCGTCGGTGACGACACCGTTTCCCGTTCCTGTGACCAGAACGGTAGCTCCGATCACGGATTCATTCTCTGCAGAAGAAATAACTTTCCCCGTTACCGTTATCCGTTGAGCGTATGCTCCCAGCGAGAAAACGGAAAATAGAATAATCAAATACTTTTTCATGTCATTTATCATTTATCGTATTTATTAATTGGCAGGAACCAATTTCGCTCTTTCAAGGTGAGCGTCGAATATAAGGGTATAATTTCCGGTTACGTTGACGGTCGGTTTAGCCCAGTTGTCACCCACCTGATCGGGTTTAGTCCACGCAGGGTTGGTGTACATGGCTTCTTTGCCGTAGTAGCCGAAGATTTCAGGCTCCTCAGAGTTGTCGACACGCCAGGTGCAATAGTTCCACCATCCATTCGAGTGCCAGTTGTGAATCACAAAGTTCATTACTGTTCCTGCTTCCAGATAAAGCGGGTCGTCAAGACAGAACAAGTGTGGGTTTGTTTTATCCTGGGTGAAACGCCGAACTTCCCCCGGGTTGCCCGTCATATAGCCGAAATAAAACTCCTGCAACCATGTGCCGCCGTCGTTCCATGTATCCAAACTGTTGGAACCGTAGGCATGAGGTATCGGATCAACGGCCTCGTCAACGGTATATGTGCCTGTCTCATACGTACTCTCTTTAATATCGAACGTGATTTCGTAATAAACGCCTGCCTGATCCAGTACAATCGGTTCGGCCTTTTCGGGGTCGTCCGTCAGGCGGGTAGCATCTTCCGGATCGAGTCCGAAGCAAATGGGCGAAAAATCACTCTTTTGCGGTAGAAAGAAGATTTCGGTTCCCGCTTCCCGGCAATAGTAGTTCGCCTTATACTGATAAGCGCCGGTTCTCTCTATGCGCACGGGCACGCCGAACACATCGCTGTTCAATTCGCCGATCGTGGCTACGTCGGCCAGATACATCTTCGTGAAATCAGGCATTTCGGAAACCGAAACAGTGCTGTTGACTGCCGTTTCGTTGCCTTCCCTGTCGACAGCGGTAATTGTTACTTCATAAACACCTGTTTCATTCGGCAGGATGATTTTTTCCGAAAAGGCGAAAGATCTCTTTCCGTCAGCCTCCTCTCTACGGTTGTCAAAGCCTGCGATACCGGGAATGTCGATAATTACGTAATCCAGCGCGCGGTCGTCGGCTGCGGTGAAACTCAGATTGAATTTGGTTTCACTCTTCATAAGTACCGTTACAGTCCTGTCGGGCGAAACGGTGAAGGAGGGATTCTCAAAATCGCCGTCCATTGTGATCAGAACCTCCTGCGAAACGGAGCGGCCTCCTACATCCGTAACCGTTACCTCGACGGTGAACCTTTCACCTATTTCGTTGGGCTGCGAATTGAAGTTGAAGTTTAGCGCATACGTTTCGAGCGGTTTTTCATAGATCTCAATCACATTAATTGTTTTGTCGAGATACAGCTCGATACATTTCAGTCGGATGGTGGCAATACCGTCCCTGTCGGTTGCCGTGCCCTTAATGGTAAACTGTCGTCCGGCGGCCGTCCGGATCTGTTCGGTTTCCAGCGACAGCGTCGGGTTTTGTCCGTCCACATCCGCGAAGCCGTCATCGTCGCGGCATCCTGTGATGAACGCAATCAGCGGCAGACACAGCATCAAAAAAATAAATTTTCTCTTGTTCATGTGCTTCAATTATTAAAAAACTACTGATAAATAATTCTCTCGCAATCGTACTCTTTTTTTCGATTTGCGTATAAAATTACGGGGAGATGCGGGGAAATGGGTGCGGTAAATCGTGCAGGACAGGGATACAAATCGTGCATTGCATGATTTACTGTCCGTCAAATCAGGATTTACTGTTATATTTGGGGCATAATTGTAATTTAAAGTAACGTGTGTTTGATATAAGATGAATGAAGGAAGCTTCACGCGGTGAGTGAAGGAGGCTTCACGCGATAAGTGAAGGAGGCTTCACGCGGTGAATGAAAGCGCCCCGGTCATATTTACGCTGTTTTCTTCTATCGAACTCACATTAAAGCATAAAAAGTTATATCCGGATAAAATCTTATTCAATCATGAGAATCTTTCTACTGGCACTGGCTATTGCAGTGGCGCCCGAAGCGGAGGCGGCTGTCAGTCCCATCATACAGTTGGGCGTGGAGCACGGTTTGTCCAACAATTACATTGCAGGTATCACGCAGGACAGGGATGGCTTTCTGTGGTTTGCCACCGAGGAGGGGCTTAACAGATTCGACGGTACACGCTTTATCAACTATTACAAGCACACCTCCCACCTCAGCGGGAACGAATTGAACGGCATATTTGCCGACCCGGCGGAACCGGTTATCTGGATCGCCACGCAACGCGCCGGACTGAATGCCTATAATTATGCCCGAAATACGCTCCGGGTATTCACCCACGATCCCGAAACGCCGACCAGTCTGCATACGAATGATGTGACGTCCCTCTTTCCGGCGGCCGGCGGCAATCTGTGGATCAGTACATATCATCAGGGGATCGAATATTTCAACAAAAAAACGGAAGAGTTCACTCACTACAACACATCCTCTCTGCCCGGCCTGGCGTCCGACAATGTGTGGACTGTGATGGACGACGGCGAGGGACACGTATACATAGGCCACGTCAGCCACGGATTGAGCATCCTTTCGCTGAAGGACAGGCAGACGGAAAACTTCCGGCACGATCCGGACAATCCGGAAAGTATCCCGGGAAACAGCGTAAAATGTATCTATAAGGACAGTAACAACAATATATGGGTGGGGACGGACAAAGGTCTGGCGCTCTTCAATAGCGGCACGTCCGGGTTCATACGGCTGGGTGACAGGCACAATCCCGTTCTGTCTTCCTGCATCTTCGACGTTCGCCTGATGAAGGACAACCGCCTGTGGGTCGCCACGGAGCTGAACGGGGTCGTGATAATAGACCTGAAACAGCATTTTTTTCAGTCCGCGAAACAGTTCAACATGCAGACATACACCGTCGGTTCCAGTAAATACGGCCTCTCCAATCCTACCGTACGCTGCGTGTTTCAAGACCGCTTCCACAATGTCTGGCTGGGAACCTACGGCGGAGGCGTCAACTTCATCAGCCGCTTCCCGCCACTGTTTGACTCATACGTTTTTTCTCCCGTACTGGACGATATATACAGCCTGAATAACCGGGTCGCCCTGAGTCTGTGCCTGGACGGGGCAGAGAGGGTATGGGCAGGGACGGACGGCAGTGGCGTGAACGTCTTCGAAAAAGGGAGACGGGTAGCGGTATATAATAAGGAAAAGGGAGATCTCCCGCATAACACCATACAGGCTATCTTCAAAGACTCGTCCGGCAACCTGTGGCTGGGATCCTTCGGCGGCGGCATTCTCTGCTATGATCACGCGGACAAAAAATTCGACCGGATACCGCTCGACGGTTCTTATGATTACGACATCCGCTGTTTCTTCGAAGATGCGGACAAAAACATCTGGGTGGGAGGCATGTCGGGAATATTCGTCCTCGACCCCCTGTCGAAGCAGGTAAAACAGCGCTACTGCGCCGAAGAGGGGCGGTTGCCGGAAAACTTTGTCCGGAGCATCGCCCGGGACGATAAAGGCCGGATGTGGATCGGAACTTTCGGAAAAGGCCTGGCGGTCTACACTCCCGATATGAAGCCGGTATATGACTTCAGCGAATACAACGGTTTTTGCTCCAACGCCATAAACCATATTCACAGAGATTCGCGGGGGCAAATGTGGATAGGAACCGGAGAAGGGCTGGTCTGTTTTACGGACATGGATTCGATGAAATACCGGGTCTGCCGGCGGGGAGACGGCCTGTCGAACGCCTTTATACGGGCTATTACCGAGGATTCGAAAGGGAATATCTGGTTTTCCACCAATACGGGAGTAAGCTGCCTTTTGCGGGAATCCGGCCGGTTTTACAACTACTCCAGTCCGGATCAAACCACCCCTATGGGAAGTTTCACCAATTCGGCCGTAGCGAAGGCCCAAAACGGCACCGTTTATTTCGGATCGAACAACGGCGTCTGGCTCTTCGACCCGGTCGAGGTGCTGAAGATCAAAGAGGCGTCCCCGGTGAAAATAACGGAACTGAAAGTATTTGAAGTGAAATCTTCGGCCGACAATATGTTTAATTACACCCTGTTCGACAAAAAAGACAAAAACATAAAATTGACACATAAACAAAATACCGTCAATTTCCGGTTCAGCATTCAGGACTACTCATTAGCCGCTCAGGTAGATTATGCCTGCAGGCTGAAGGGGCTGACGGATTCCTGGAGTTACATTGAGGATAATAACATTACGTTCCGCAACATTCCTCCCGGGAATTATGAATTTCAGGTTCGCGCCCGCATCAAAAACCAGGACTGGCCCGAAGCCGTCACCTCGCTGTCCGTTCTCGTCTCTCCCCCGCTTTGGCTGACCTGGCAGGCAAAGGTCGCCTATCTTCTGTTCGCGATATACGCTGCATACTTTCTGCTGAACATGTATAAAAAGAGAGTCGACTTCAGAAGCTCGTATGAACTGGAAAAGAAGAGCAGGGAACGGGAACAGGAGTTGAATAATGAAAGATTACGGTTTTACACAAACGTAGCCCACGAGCTTCGCACCCCCCTGACGCTTATCCTCGGCCCGCTGGAAGACCTGCAGCACGACTCGCACCTGTCCGCCGGACAGGTACATAAGATTTCGCTTGTCAGGCAAAGCGCATTTCAACTGCTCAACCTTATCAACCAGATCCTGGAGTTCAGAAAAACCGAGACGCAGAACAAAAAACTCTGCGTCGGCAAAGGCATTATCGCCAACCTGGTAATAGAAACCGGACTGAAATACAAAGAATTGAATATGAAGCCCGATCTTCAATTCCTGATCGAGACGGAAGACGATCAGCCGGCGCTGTATTTCGACAGGGAAATTGTTACGATAATTCTGGACAATCTGATCTCCAATGCCGTGAAATACACCGACCGGGGATCCATCACCCTGTCGCTGCACACAAGCGTCAAAAACGGCGTATCCCGCACGGAAATAGCGGTGGAAGATACGGGGCAGGGTATTGCTCCCGACGAGCAGACCCGCATTTTTGACAGATATTATCAGGTGAAAAACGACCGCCGGATGTCGGGAACAGGCATCGGACTGGCTTTGGTAAAAAACCTGGTCAAACTGCATGAGGGCGAAATCCGGCTGGAAAGCACGCTGAACAAAGGCAGTCGTTTTGTCTTTTCCCTCCTCACGCACAATATTTACCCGAATGCCCTGCACGCGGACGAACCGGAAGAGAAAAGGGTGACTTCTTTAACGGAAGAAATTCCGGAAGAAAAAACTTCAAACGGAAAACCAGTACTGCTGGTGATCGAAGATAATGTCGACATCCGAAAATACATTTCCGATTCGTTTTCCGGTTCATTCGAAGTGATTACCGCCAGCGAGGGTAAGGAGGGATATGCCGCCGCCTTTTCGCACATTCCCGATATTGTTGTGAGCGACGTCATGATGCCGGGGATGAACGGGATCGAATTTTGTAAAACGATAAAGGGAGATGTAAGGACAAGTCACATTCCGGTGATCCTGCTCACGGCAAAAGACTCGCTGCACGACAGGGAAGAGGGGTACATTTCGGGAGCGGACTCATATCTGACAAAGCCCTTCAGCGCCACTCTGCTGCACAGCCGCATAAGCAATCTGCTCGAAACGCGCCGAAAGCTGGCCGATAAAATCACGAAAAGCATCGACGGTAAGGATAAGAGTACGGTTTTCAAAGAAACGCTCAGCAAGCTCGATGATGATTTTTTGCAGAATGTGACCCGGTTAATCGAAGAAGGTCTCGAGTCAGACAGCGTCAATATAAGCAGTCTGTCGGAAAAGCTCTGCATGAGCAGCTCCACGCTGTTCCGCAAGATAAAGGCGCTTACCGGAATATCCACGAACGAATTTATACGGAAAATAAAAATGAAAAACGCCGAACGGCTTTTACTGACCGGAAGGTACACTATTTCGGAAATCTCATTCAAGGTAGGCATCAACAGTCCCGTCTATTTCAGGGAATGTTTCAGGGAAGAGTTCGGCATATCACCCTCCGAATATATCAGGAGGATGAAAGGATCTGATGGCTGAACAGGCCTGTAGTTTGCTTTCAGGATTCGGATGAAAAGCCCGTTTTCGGCGATTGTGTCAAAGCAGCCCCCCCGCCCGCAGCTACTCCTCAACATAGATCCTTATGATCTTCGCGTCGGTTTCGGGGCGACTGTTGGCGTCAACCGGCAGGGCGGCGATCCGGTCGATGACCTCAAGCCCCTCGACTACCTCTCCGAATACGGTGTAACCTCCATCCAGACGGTCTATTCCGCCGAGTGAAGCGTAGGCCGCCTTCCGCTCTTCGGGGAGAAGGAATTTTCCCGGAGCCGCGGCGTAGAGAGAATCCACCACATTCAGAAGCGAGTCAAGAAGCGCATTGAATCCACTCGCATTGTTAGCCGCCTTCAGTTCGTCAAGCCTCCCCCTGTGCGGCAAATAGTGGGTGCTGATAAGCTTGTTTTTGATGGGGATATTCACAATCATCTCCAGCGTGTCGAGGCGTCCCGGCGTATAGACCTTCCCCTGTACGATGTAGAACTGCGAAGCGTCCGATTTTTTCTGCGGGTTTTCATCATCGCCCCTCCGCGGAGCCGCAAGCGCCCCTTTTTTGTGAAACCTGTTCGTACGAAATTCGGGCATCAGTTCCATATCGGTACGTCCGCCGCCGATCTGCACGCCCGCGGGAGCGTTGCGCGAATCCTGGGCGCCACCCTGTATGACGAAGTCCCTCACCACCCGGTGAAAGAGGGTTCCGTTGAAATATCCCTCCCTCACCAGCTTCAGGTAATGACTGCTGTGTACCGGCGTATCATCATAGAGAATCGCCTTCATCGTGCCATAGCCGGTTTCGATAACAATGGCCGGATAGTTGTTCTGTGCGCGGGCCGACCATGCCGCCGCAATTAAAATAAAAGTCAGTATGTTCCGTATCATATTCTTTAGAAATCAAGTATAATCGGTTCGGTTGCCGCATCGCGGCGCGTCAGTCGGGCGCCCTCCCGTACAGGAACAGCGCTATGCCGGTGAAAATGACGTTGGGTATCCATGCCGCAATGAACGGACTCATCCCCCCCTTCACGGCAAAAGAGGAGCTTACGGTCATGAAAAGGATATAAGCCATGCTCAGCAGCAGCCCCACGCCAATGTTAAGCCCCATGCCCCCTTTCGCCTTCCGCGCCGAGATCGCCGCGCCGATGAGGGTGAGGATAAATGCCGAAAAGACGGAGGCTATCCGCGAATGGTATTCTATCTGAAAAGCCTGTATATTGCCCATGCCACGCTCTTTCTGACTGCGGACGTAACGGCGGAGCTGGGGCGAAGTCATCATCTGCTGGTCTGTCGTGGCGATGATGAAGTCGTTGGGGACAATCTGTATGACGGTATCAATGGATTCTCCCTTGGTGATAGTCTCCTTGAGGCCCTCGAAACGTCTGATCTGATAGCCGCTGATCGTCCAGTGATAGGCCGAGTCGTAGTGGATGGAACGCGCCGTGAGCCTCGACGTCAGCTGAAGGCTGTCGAAATGATCCATCGAGAAGCTGTAACCCGTCTTGCTGTTCATGTCGAAGTTCTCGAAGTAAACGATCGTCTGCGGACCTACCCTGAATTGAATGTCGCGATCCCCCGTCACCTTTTTGCGGGGATCCACGTAAGTCTCCTCAAAGCTGATACGCGTAGCGTTTGCCGGCGGGATCAGGTGGCTCCCGAAGACGTAGGAAAAGATGGCGATCACCAGGGCCGAGATCATATAAGGCTTCATCAGTCGCCGGAAGCCGATCCCGTTTGACAGGATGGCGATGATTTCCGAATTGTTGGCCATCTTGGACGTGAAAAAGATGACGGCGAGGAAAACGAACAGCGGACTGAACAGGTTGGTGTAGTAGGGAATAAAATTGAGATAATAGTCAAAGATGATGGCATGTAGCGAGGCATTGTTGGTCATGAACTTGTCGATCTTCTCGTTGATGTCAAACACCACGGCAATGGAAATGATCAGGACGATCATAAAAATATAGGTACCCAGGAACTTTTTAATAATGTACCTGTCCAGCCGTTTCAAAGTAAATAAAGCGTTCTTCTTCATAATCGTCGGGTAACGTTTTCGAGCATCGCCGGTTTCCATGTCGAAAAGTCTCCGGCAACGATATGTTTTCTTGCCTCCCGCACCAGCCACGCATAAAAGGCGAGATTGTGCACGGAGGCGATTTGTAATCCCAGTATCTCGTTCGCGCAGATAAGATGCCGCAGGTAAGCCCTGCTATACAGGGTATCGACAAACGAGGCGCCCTCCTCCTCGATGGGAGAGAAATCGTTTTTCCATCGCTCGTTGCGCATGTTCATCACGCCCTGCCTGGTGAAGATCTGTCCGTTGCGGCCGTTGCGCGTGGGCATGATGCAGTCGAACATATCCACGCCGCGCTCGATGGCTTCGAGGATATTCTCCGGTTTGCCCACCCCCATCAGGTAGCGCGGTTTGTCTTCGGGCAGAATTTCGTTGACCAGTTCCACCATTTCATACATTTTTTCGACAGGCTCGCCGACGGCCAGCCCTCCGATAGCATTCCCGTCCGCCCCCTTTTCCGCCACATTCTCCGCCGCCCGGCGACGAAGATCGGGATACACGCACCCCTGCACAATGGGGAACAGGGTCTGGGCGTATCCGTAGGGACACTCCGTGTCGCGGAAACGGGACAGGCATCGGTCAAGCCACCGTTCCGTGAGGTCAAGCGACTCCTTTGCGTAACCGTAAGCGGCATCTCCCGGAGTGCACTCGTCGAAAGCCATTATAATGTCGGCGCCGATGACCCGCTGTATGTCAACCACCCCCTCCGGAGAGAAGAAATGCCTGGAACCGTCGATATGTGACCGGAATTCCGCCCCCTCATCCGTAAGCCTGCGGTTCGCCGTCAGGGAGAAGACCTGAAAGCCGCCACTATCGGTAAGAACAGGTCCTTTCCAGCCGTTAAAGCAGTGCAATCCTCCCGCCCGTCGCAGGACGTCCTGTCCCGGACGGAGATACAGGTGATAAGTATTACCCAGAATGATTTGTGCTTTGATGTCTTCCTTCAACTCGCTGATATGAACTGCTTTTACGCACCCGGCCGTTCCCACCGGCATAAATACAGGCGTTTCCGCCTCACCGTGGTCAGTAAGAATCACGCCCGCGCGGGCATTTGATTTCGAGTCGGTATGTAATAGTTGGAAATTCAATATGATCTGCTCTAACTGCGTTTCAACGACAAAGATAAATCTTTTACGGATACAAAGATATAACATTCCCTATCATCCTCAAAAATTGAGAAGGCGCCATGCCGGGGAAATTAATGTAATAATGCTTCATCAATGGACAGTTGACAGTTGACAGTTGAAAATGGTTTTTTAAGAAGTTGGGAAGTGGAGAAAACCAGCTCGGGGAACGCCGGAGCTGGTTTTCTCCGAGCTGGTTGATGTGGCTATGTGATGATGTGATGATGGGGTGATGGGGTGCCGTCATTTCGACCGCAGCGTCAGCGGAGTGGAGAAATCCGCTCTCAGAGCGCTATCGCGCAAGCTCCCCTCTTGAGAGGGGGTTGGGGGTGTGTTACGGATGAGAAGTCGCGTAGCGACGG
>JAIRSV010000120.1 GCA_031255275.1 Proteiniphilum sp. | reverse complement strand
GTCAGGCGGATCACTGCATAGAGTGTAACGAATGTCTGTCCAAGTGCCCTCAGCAGGTGAAGGTGCCGGATGAGATGCGCCGCGTGGACCAGTACGCGGAACAGTTGAAGCAGCGACTGATTTTTAGTCCCCTGCCTTCGGACGCTTCTGCGGAAGCAAAACAGGCGCGTGCACTGACTTCATGCACGCTCCTGACGGGGGGAGATTTCTCCCCTGCAATAACATTAACAATAAAAACAACAATGAAGTGAAATGAAAAAAGAAATTCCATTTACAATAATCTTTTGTCTGTATTCAATCGCCGGCTTAGCCCGGAACTATACGGACGTCCCGCCGGATAGCGTCGGGAACGAAACGGTCAACCTCAGCGAAGTCGTCGTGACAGGTTCACGCATACCCGTTCCGCGAGACGTGTTGCCTCATCCCGTAAGCGTGGTGCACCGCGGCACGATCGAACGGAGCGCCGAAGCGTCTCTGCTGCCAGTCCTCATGCAGCAGGTTCCGGGACTGTTCGTCACCTCCCGCGGCATGGCCGGTTACGGCGTGTCGGGCGGAGCAGCGGGCGGCATTTCCATGCGCGGATTTGCCGGAGGTTCCGGACAGGTGCTGATCCTTATCGACGGACATCCGCAGTATGCCACCATCTACGGGCATCCCGTGGCTGACGCTTATATAGCGTCTGAAGCGCAGCGCGTAGAGGTATCGCACGGAGCATCGTCCACGCTCTACGGCGCCAGCGCTATGGGCGGCGCAGTCAACATCATTACGCGGCAGGCTGCCGGAGAGGGTAACAGGCTGTCGGCAAGAGTGTCTGCCGCTTCCTACGGCACACAGCGGTATGCCGTGACCGATACGTACCGCAAGGGTAAATTCTCGGGCATCCTCAGCGCTAACTACGAACGGACGGACGGACATCGTCCGAACTCTTCCTTTGATTCCCGGACGGGATTTCTGAAGCTGGGTTATCTCCTGTCCGAAAACTGGAATGTCGCCGGAAATGTGAACATGGCGAAGGCGAAGGCCCGGGTTCCGGGACAGGAAAGCAATCCCCTGCTGGAGGGCGCTACCGACGTGCTGCGCGGCATGGCCGGACTGTCTCTGGAGAACAGTTACGGGAAAACGAGGGGGGCGATAAACTTCTATTATAACTGGGGTGACCACGAAATCAATGACGGATATTATCCGGAAAACAGCAGCAGCTATCCCCAAACGCCCCGTCCGTACCTGTTCTTTTCGACGGATTACATGGGGGG
The DNA here is from genome assembly GCA_031255275.1 of Proteiniphilum sp. Lineage (GTDB taxonomy): Bacteria > Bacteroidota > Bacteroidia > Bacteroidales > Dysgonomonadaceae > Proteiniphilum. The sequence goes on along the minus strand of JAIRSV010000120.1, from coordinate 7,496 downwards.
CGTAAATATCTACCAGGCGCTGAATCTGTTTCCGGGGAATACGCTGACGGGCGGGTTCGACGTAAAACTGTATGGCGGAAACGCATACCGCGACCCTGTAACCGAGATATATGCCGACCACGTCAAGCTGAACGAGGTAGCCGGTTACATTCTCGCCCGGCAGCAACTGCGGAAGTTTCTGGTGGAAGCCGGCGTCCGTCTTGAAAATCACAAGCTGTATGGCACCGAATGGGTTCCGCAGGCCGGTGTATCATTCAAAGCCGCGGAGCATACAAGTCTGAAGTTTTCATTCTCCAAAGGCTTCCGTTCTCCCAACATGCGGGAACTGTACATGAATTTCTTCCCCGGCGGCCCGAGCAATCCGGCACTGGAACCGGAACGCAGTTTCAGCTACGACCTCACCCTCTCGCAGGCTCTCCCTGACAACCGCCTGTCGGCAGCGCTGACGCTGTATTACATCCGGGGTGACAATATGATCGCTGTTATTCCGGTGGAGGGAATCAATAAGAATATGAATACGGGGAAATTCGCCAATAAGGGGATCGAGTTAAGCCTCTACTGCATGATACTGGACAATCTGAATTTGAATGTCAATTACAGTTACCTCGATATGGAGAAACCTGTTACCGGCGCACCGGGTAACCAGTTTTATGCGGGGGTGACTTATCAACCGGGGAAATTCACAGTAAGTACGGGCGTTCAGGTCATCGACAAGCTTTACCTCACGACCGGCGAAAACGCCCGGACTTCCGCTTACACGCTGGTGGACGCGCGGGTCTCCTTCCGTCCGGTGAAGTGGCTGGAAGCGTTTGTGAAAGGGGATAATCTGCTGGGGAAAAAGTATGAAACGATGATCGGTTATCCCATGCCGGGCGCCACATTCACTGGGGGGATCGCAATGACTCTGTAAGGAGTCTTACGCTGCACGATATTCAGTGCGGGAGGGCAACCCTCTTCACACTGATCCTGTTCCGGGAAGCTTCTCCGAATCACAGGGAAGCTTCCCGTCCTGAAAAAAGAGAAGAATCTTTTTATAAAACAAAAAAATATCCTACCTTTGCAAGCCCCTTTTGAGGGAAGTCGGTACCTTGGCCGAGTGGTTAGGCGCCGGTCTGCAAAACCGTCGACGGCGGTTCGAATCCGCCAGGTACCTCGAAAATGAAAAATCCAACACTGCTTGTACGTGTTGGGTTTTTTTATTTATATGTGAGACTGCCACTCTGATTTTTTGGCTCTCCGGCCGAGATCAGAAGAGCGCCAAAAACACACAGCTCGGGGAGCGCCAAGCGGCAAGGGGCGGGAGTACCCGCCCCGACGAGCGATAAAGAAAGCAGGGCAAGGCAAGCCTTGCCCGTACATTATATATATGGCCGTCGCGTAGCGACGGAATGTAGGTAGAGGAATCACAGTTCAGACAATTAACAAAGAAATCGCTTAATAAAGAAATCGTTCGTCGGGGCGGGTGCTCCCGCCCCTTGCCACTTGGGCGTTCCCCGAGCTGGTTTTCTCCACTTCTCCACTTCTTGCCTGCATTTTCAACTGTCAACTGTCAACTTTCCATTAATGAAGCTCCCGCCCCTTGCCACTCGGGCGCTCCCCGAGCTGGTTGTTTTTGGCGCATTGGTTATGTAAATCACGTAAATCAGAAGAATCTCAGTGCAGACAATTTCCGGCAAAAAAAAGAGAGCCCGGCCAATAAAGCCGGACCCTCAGATCCATAAACGTCGGGGTGGCGGGATTCGAACTCGCGACCCCCTGCTCCCAAAGCAGGTACACTAACCGGACTGTGCTACACCCCGAGATAACCCATAAACAAACTGTTGGTGCCCGCACCCCGCACCCAACACACAAACACGTCAGCGCGGCAACACCCTTTTCCGGTAAAAATATCCCAAAAGCGGAGCAAAAGTACTACTATTTTCGGATAAACCGAAACACCCGCCGCTTTTTTTGCCCCCCCGCACAAATCACGCAAGAAATGTGTAAATTTGTAACTCAAATACAAGCAACACCCTAAAAAGAAAAAAACAATGTACAGAAGCAATACCTGCGGCGACCTCCGGCTCACCGACGCAGAAAAAGAAGTAACCCTGGCCGGCTGGGTATCAAAAATCCGCAGAATGGGCGGCATGACCTTCATCGACCTGCGCGACCGCTACGGCATTACCCAACTCTCCTTCAGCCAGGACGCAGACCGCACTCTCTGCCAGCAAGCCGGCACACTGGGCCGTGAATGGGTCATCCGCGTCACCGGCACCGTGAAAGAACGCAGCAGCAAAATCCCCCATATCCCCACAGGCGACATCGAAATCACCGTCACGACGCTCACCGTGCTGAACCCCTCAAAAACCCCCCCCTTCACCATCGAAACCGAAACCGACGGCGGCGACGACCTCCGAATGAAATACCGGTACCTCGACCTCCGCCGCAACGTCGTGCGACAAAACCTGGAACTTCGTCACAAAATGGCATTCGAAACCCGTCGATACCTCGACCAAAGAGGATTCCTCGAAATAGAAACCCCCGTCCTGATCGGCTCCACCCCCGAAGGCGCACGCGACTTCATCGTCCCCTCCCGCATGAATCCCGGTCAATTCTACGCCCTCCCCCAATCCCCCCAACTCTTCAAGCAACTGCTGATGGTCTCCGGACTCGACCGCTATTTCCAGATCGTGAAATGCTTCCGCGACGAAGACCTCAGAGCAGACCGCCAACCGGAATTCACACAAATCGACTGCGAAATGTCATTCGTCCGTCAGGAAGACATCCTGCAACTCTTCGAAGGCCTCACCAAACACCTCTTCCACACCATCCTGAACCGGGAAATACCCGACTTCCCCCGTCTGAGCTACGCCGACGCCATGCGCCTCTACGGATCAGACAAACCCGACACCCGCTTCGAGATGACCCTCACCGCACTGAAAGACCTCACCGGCGGACGCAACTTTCCGCTGTTCGATACCGCCGAATATATCGGCGGCATCCGCGTCACAGGAAGCGCCGGCGTCACACGCCGTCAGTTAGACGAACTGACCGACTTCGTAAAACGACCCCAGATCGGCGCCACCGGCCTGATCCACGTAAGATACGGCAGCGACGGTACGCTGAAATCCTCCGTCGACAAATACTACACCGAAGACGACCTCCGGAAATGGGCCGACCGGAGCGGCGCCCGTCCCGGCGACCTGATCCTGATCCTGGCCGGAGAAACCGAAAAGACACGCAAACAGCTGAGCGAACTGCGTCTTGAAATGGGATCACGTCAGGGACTGAGAGACAAAAACAACTTCCAATGTCTCTGGGTAACCGACTTCCCCCTGCTGGAAAAAGATGAAACATTAAACCGTTTTTTTGCGAAACACCACCCCTTCACCTCCCCCAGACCGGAAGACATCCCCCTGCTCGACACCGATCCCGGCGCCGTTCGCGCCAACGCCTACGACATGATAATCAATGGCGTCGAAATCGGCGGCGGCTCCATCCGCATCCACGACAGCGGACTGCAAAAGAAAATGTTCACCATCCTCGGCTTTACGGACGAACGCGCACAAGAACAGTTCGGCTTCCTGATGAACGCCTTTCGTTACGGCGCCCCCCCCCACGGCGGGATAGCCTTCGGACTCGACCGGTTCGTCTCCGTTTTTGCCGGTCTGGACAGCATTCGCGACTGCATCGCCTTTCCGAAGAACAACGCCGGTCGCGATGTGATGATCGACGCCCCCTCCCGCGTAGAGCAGGAGCAGCTTGACGAACTGGGAATATCGCTGAAGCCGGTCGATTGACAACGGTGAAGTACACAGATACGCCCCTCCGTCCCACATTCCGGGCAGAACGAGGCGTCCCGACATAAAAAAGGAGGCATCCCCAAAGGGCGCCTCCTTTCATTCGTACAACTTTAATAATTATAAACCTGAACAGTCTCAACTTTACAGATTGAGATTTATCTTACTCCACTCACTCACGGGAGGGATTATACCCATAGCGATCACTTCGTCGCGCAGCTTCACCAGGTGTCCGTAGCTCTGTTTCAGCGCCGCCACTTCCGCGTCGGTACCCATCACTTCGCCATACGAAACACCGTTTATATCAAGTACGGTCTCCATCGCCATCATGATATGTTCGAATCCGGGGATATTTACATAGCACCCCGACGGCCAGCGGAACGCCTCACCGCCCATAGCCGCCCTTATCATCTCTACCGAAGCGTAAGCCGGGCTTTGGAACGATGAACGGCCGCGCAGCCTGATGATGTTAGCCCCCCCTTTGGTCACGCGCACCTTCAAGTCGGCCCACGCCTCATCCGAAAGCCTCTCCGTACCGATCAGATCAGTCAGCGGCACACCGTCCACCCTTGCCGTGGAAGCGAAAACAGCCATCTGTTCCCCGTGTCCGCCATAAGTACGGGCGCCGGTCACCCTGCCCTGATCCACGCCAAAGTGTTTAGCCAGTTCGCTTTGCAGACGGGTACTGTCCAGCGCGGCCAGCGTCGTCACCTGCGAAGGCTTCAGTCCGGAGTAGATCAGAGACACCAGGCCGGTAATATCGGCGGGATTAAAGATAACGGTCAGATGCTTCAGACCCGGGCAATAGTCCCTGATATTTTTCCCCAGTTGAGCGGCAATTTCGGCATTCCCCTTCAGCAGATCTTCGCGCGTCATACCCTCCCTGCGGGGCGCTCCGCCCGACGAGATCATGTATCCCGTACCCGTGAAGGCCTCCCTTACATCGGAAGAGAAGGTGAAGTTTATACCCTCGAAACCGCAGTGTCTCATTTCTTCCGCCACACCTTCCAGACCCTGAGCAAACGGGTCATAGAGGCAGATATTGGGCGTCAGACGCATCATGGCAGCCGTTTGCACCATGTTAGAGCCGATCATGCCGGCAGCGCCCACTATTGTTAATTTGTCGTTAGTCAGAAAACTCATATCTGTTTTTTATTTGAATGTTTGTAATTATCCCCGGAGAGCGTTTTGAAGCGCCAAATATACAAAATGTCGGTGAACCGAACGGGATGGCAGCTGATAATAAACGCTAAAAGCAGACAGGGAGCGTCAGAGCAGACTCCAGGCCGCCGTCAGGCCGGCCATCACGATCGAGACCATGCTCATGAGCTTGATGAGGATGTTGAGAGACGGTCCGGAAGTGTCTTTAAACGGATCACCCACCGTGTCACCCACCACCGTGGCCTTGTGTGCATCGCTTCCTTTTCCGCCCAGATGACCCTCTTCGATGTATTTCTTTGCATTGTCCCAGGCGCCGCCGGAGTTGGCCATGAAGACGGCCAGCACAAAGCCGGCGCCCAGACCGCCGGCAAGCAGTCCCATTACTCCGGCCACGCCGAATATCAGTCCGGTCAGTATGGGAATGACGATGGCCAGCAGCGAGGGGAACAGCATTTCACGCTGAGCGCCTTTGGTGGAGATGGCCACGCAGCGTGCATAATCGGGAGTAGCTTCCCCGGTCAGTATACCCTTTATCTCGTGGAACTGACGGCGTACCTCTTCCACCATCTTTTGCGCAGCCCGTCCCACGGCATTCATCGTAAGCCCGCAGAAGAGGAAGGCCATCATTGATCCGAGGAAGATGCCTGCAAGCACTTTCGGGTTCATCAGCGTTATCTGGAAATAATTCATGAAATCCACGAAGCCGGCTTTGGCCACTTCCACCGTATCGCCGTTGTCAAACCGGAGGATGTTGTTGCCCAGGCGGAGCATCCCGATCCGGATTTCTTCCATGTAAGAGGCCAGCAGAGCCAGCGCGGTCAGCGCAGCCGATCCTATGGCAAAGCCTTTGCCGGTGGCCGCGGTGGTATTTCCCAGCGAGTCGAGTGCATCGGTGCGCTTTCTTACCTCCGGTTCGAGGCCGCTCATCTCGGCATTTCCCCCGGCGTTGTCGGCAATGGGGCCGTAGGCGTCAGTGGCGAGGGTGATGCCAAGGGTGGAGAGCATCCCTACGGCGGCGATGGCGATGCCGTACAGGCCCATGCTCAGGTTACCCGTCGATACCATGTTGTGCACGTCGAAGCGGATGGCGGACAGGTAAGAGAGGACGATGGCGGCGGCAATGGTTATTACGGGTATCGCCGTTGAGACAAAACCTGTCCCCATGCCTGATATAATTACGGTAGCCGGGCCGGTTTTAGCGCTGGCGGCGATGCCGCGTGTCGGTTTATAGGAGTGGGAGGTGAAATATTCGGTTCCCTGTCCGATGATGATTCCGGCAAGAAGTCCGGCTATCACGGAGAACGAGAGTCCTGCCCAGTTGCTGAATCCCAGCAGATAGAGGATGCCGAATGTAGCGGCAGCTATCAGGATGGCGCTTACGTTTACGCCTCTGTTGAGGGAACTCATCAGTTCCTTCACCGTAGCATTCTCTTTGGTTCTTACCAGGAAGATACCGATGATGGAGAGAAAGACACCCGCAGCGGCAATGATCATGGGGGCGAATACGGCATTTTTCTGCATTGCCGGCGTCATGGCAAAGGCGGATGCACCCAGGGCGGCGGTGGAGAGTATCGAGCCGCAGTATGATTCGTAAAGGTCGGCGCCCATACCGGCCACGTCGCCCACGTTGTCGCCCACGTTATCGGCTATGGTCGCGGGGTTGCGGGGATCGTCCTCAGGTATTCCCGCTTCCACCTTTCCCACCAGGTCAGCGCCCACGTCGGCAGCTTTGGTGTAGATTCCGCCGCCCACGCGGGCAAACAGGGCCTGGGTGGAGGCGCCCATACCGAAGGTAAGCATAGTGGTGGTGATCATGATCAGCTTGTGACCGGCGTCAGCGTTGTCCACAAAACGGTCGAGGATAAGGTACCAGGCGGAAATGTCGAGCAGCGCCAGCCCTACCACAACAAGTCCCATGACGGCGCCCGAACGGAATGCTACCTGCAGGCCGCTGTTGAGCGAACGGCGAACGGCGTTCGCTGTCCTGGCAGAGGCGTAGGTGGCAGTCTTCATTCCGAAGTAACCTGCCAGTCCGGAGAAAAAGCCACCGGTGAGAAATGCAAAGGGTACCCAGCTGTTTTGCAGGCCGAAGAGAGCCATTGCGGCAAAAAGGAGGGCGAGGATTATAAATACGATAGTCACCACTTTGTACTGTTGCTTAAGGTACGACATGGCTCCTTCGCGAACGTAACGGGCAATGGTTTTCATTTTTTCCGTACCCTCGGTCTCTTTCATCATTTTTTTGAAGAAGTAATATGCAAAAATCATCGCCGTAACGGAGGCGACAGGAACAAGATAAAAGTAATTCATAAATTATTTGTTTACAGTTTAATATGTTATGCTTTCAGTTTCATGAACCGGGTTACCGGAAAAGGACGTTGTCAGTGCTCGGGGCAAAGATACCAAAAAAAGAGAAATATAGAATAGTCCCTCTGAAAAGTTTTCTTTTCCCGCTGTTTGCTCGCTGCGTTTCGCGATATTCATGCCGCGCATGTAGCGCGTGCCTGAAGTTAGAAGGTAGAAATTAGAAGTCGGAAAGTTTCCGCCGGGCAG
>JAIRSV010000117.1 GCA_031255275.1 Proteiniphilum sp. | reverse complement strand
TGCATTTCCTTTAAAACGGAAGCGATTGTTTTATAATGGCTTCTTCCCATATTACGTTCGGCATAAATCACAATTTTAGAACGGTAAAATTCCAATATCCGCTCTGCGTAATGCGGTTCTAAATAGTATTTGTAATTTTTCATAGAATCATAGTGATCTATAGAGCAATGTTCTTCTGTCCAATCCATCAATTTTTCCCATTGTTTTTCCTCGATATATATTTTATCAAGTACCCCAAAATAACGACTGTCCATTACCCTTGATAATATTTTTTGCAGGTAATCGTCCCAATTTTGAAAAGGAATGGTTTGCTTGAGAATGTGAAAATACTTCATAGATTCCCGTCCGTTTTCAAAAAGGTCTTCCGCTGCATGGATTATATTCTGTATATTGTTGGTCTTTATGTATATCTGTAATTTTTCATCTTTCCAATCGATGACTGTGCCGGAATTTCCTTTTTCTTCTGCAAGTTTTATACCTTCATCAATTAATTGAATTGCTTGATCATATCGTTTTTGTTGAAGTAATTCCTCTAACCGGATTTTTCGAATTTCAGGAAGATACAGATATTGCGTAATTACCTCTTCGACATTCTTTTTCCTGTTCAAATTATTCAATATTTCCAATTTTGATTTTACCAAAGAATGGGTTCTAAACGAATCGGGATTAACATTCAAGGCTTCATCTAATAGTTTTAATGCGGTTTCGTTATCTGCCGATTTAACCGAAACAATCATCAATAAACTGTCAATATCTGCTAAAGAATAATTGTCATACGAATTATTTTTTAATAATCTCCCCAACTCGTCGGTTATATAAGACAGTAAATCGGGTGATAAATCATGTCCTTCTATGATTTCGGCAAGAAAATCCGCCGCCTCGGAACAAGCTGAGGCAAGTTCTCCATCATAATCTTGGTATTCTTCGTAGCAGTCGCCGATTTCTTCCATAACAGACAGTACTGTTTTTACGGCTATTTTATAACGACCATTTTTTACCTGTAAACGGTTTTTGTCTATAAGATTACTTATTCTTCCGGCTATAACACCTTCCTCGCCTGAATATCCGTATCGGTTATAACTCAAATCCCGCTTGCGTATTCTGAAGCAATCGCTGATCTCTTTTTCGTAATCGCCCGTTTCTTCCAGAAAATACTCTTCCACATATTTCATAAATTCAGGATTTTTCTTTGAGTATTCTTTAATGAATTTGTGCATCTCTTTCGCGCCCATGTTATTCAGCAGTTCTAATGAGTGATTATTGAGAGGAGTGTTATTTTCAAAAATCTCCTCAACCGGGTATTCTTCTTTATGCTCTTGAATATAAATCAAGAACGCAACCACATGCTTACATATATATCCCTGATCATAGGGACAATCACATTCCCACGAAAGTACTTCATCACCATTAATATCCACGCTTACTAAGTAAATATCGCTTCCTTCCACTTCACACGACCACTTATCTGGAAATTCATGTTCCACATTTTCAATTAAATCATTTTCATAATACTCTTTTCCTCTCTGGTAAATTTTGCCAGGAACGTACTGTTTTAATTTATCGATTTTCATACGCGTTACAGCTTATACTCTATGGTTTTATTCCTCGATTATTATCCACTTCCCAGCTCTATCAGAACCTTCTCGTTTAATAACACCTTCTTGAATTAATTTCGCCAGATGATGCCTTATGCTTCCTTCTGTGCTATTCAATAAAGAGATTAATTCTTTACGAGTAACCGTCGGATTAGCTCTCATTTCAGATAGTATTTGTTCTCGAATAGATTCTGTTTTCCGGATGTTTTCCGGATGTTTCTGGATGTATTTCCGGATATTTCTGGATGTTTCTGGATGTTTCTGGATGTTTTCTGGATGTTTCTGGATATTTCTTGATGTATTCATGGATGTTTTCCCGGATGTTTCCGAATATTTCCGGGGAGTCTTGCTCCGACACATAATCCAACTTTACAAACTGAGCCTGAAATGATAACCCAACCTCTTTCCAACGCAGTTCGATATTGGGGTAGTTTTTTAATTCATCGGCAATAAGTTTCAAACCATTACCCCACTGGTCAATAATCCCCATTCGCTTGAAGACCGGAGCTATGATTTTGTTTCGGGCATCACTCTGGCGACTTTCCATCATGTCATAATCAATGGAAGGGGGCAACAATCCAGGACTGGTTATTTCAACCATATCATCATAGACAGCAACTTTTATATCTTTTCCTGTGAAAGAATAATCACGGTGAACCACCGCATTACGAATAGCTTCTCTTATCGCCTTAACCGGATATTCCCAGCGAGATACCGTATAAACGCCTTCAACTACTGCCCCTTTGTTTATATGACGCAGAACGAAATTATAGGCTTCTTCGGCTTGTAACGCTATATTGGAAAGAATACTCTTTTGGTCGATAAATTCTTCGGAACTTGTTCCTTTGAAGCGAGCACATTCTACCTTCGCAAAATGAAACAGTGAATTACGAAGATTGTCATCTGAAAACAAGATGAAAGCATTAGTCGGATATTCGGTCTTGTTTACCTCTTTGACAAGTGCCAATTTACGCAAGGTTTGTATATCTAAAGTTTCGCCTGTCTTCTCTTGATATTCTTTTTTGAAGTTGTCTATGTTCAGTTCGGAAACTGCTTTCTCCATTACCGCTTCGCTGTCAAATGACACATTGCGCTTCCGGCGTTCCAATTCGGCAATGATTGTTTCATCTGCCAGCCGATTCGTTGAACCAACTCGAATGTATGTTCCTTTCAATTTTCCTTTGTCTTTCAGGTAATAGGGAGGCATACTGCCGCGATAAACCGTTACCCGAATAATATGTTTGTCCTCTTCTGTCAGGAATGTAATCTCAGGCAGAATCGCCGGATAGCAACGATCGAATATGATATTGCTTGTCTGCTCTTCGATTGACATCAAATCTTCCTCCGACAGTCCGGTAATCTCTCGCGGACTGTTCCGGATACCAAGATACAGTTCGCCACCGGCATCATTCGCAAAAGAAACAATTGTCTTTGCCAAGTCGGATTTTTCAGGAAGGATGGCTTTGAACTCTAAGCGGCGTCCTTCAGGTTGGAATATGGTTTGAGCAAGGTGCATGAGGTTGTTTGTAAATTAGTTTTCGATTCATTTTCACCGGGTCTTCTATTTAATCTGAATACAAAGATAGAAAATGCCATCAGTCACCCAATAGCTTGTTTATAATATTTTGTATGCTTTCGAGTATCGTTTTTGATTCGTTATTTCAGCCGTTTTCCCGTTTTCACGCCGGCCTGTTCGCTCCCTGCCCTCCGGCTGAAGCGGGGCTGTGGAAAATAAAAAATCTCAGAAAATCGTCTGATCTTCTGAGATTTTTGTTTGTGAGCGGTCTGCTCCGTGCGGCTGAAGGGACTCGAACCCCCACGCCTTTCGGCACCAGATCCTAAGTCTGGCGCGGCTACCAATTACGCCACAACCGCGGGCAAGTATCACGCTGCAAAGGTAATGCTTTTTTCGGAAGTTTTCGCATCGGGAGGGGGACGCGGACGAAGGGTGCAACGTTCAGTTTCTCTCGTTGTAGACGCCCAGTTCCGAAATGCCGAACATGCCGGAAAACTCCTCTATCCGTATCCGTATTTTGCTTCCCCATACAGTGTCGAAGCGGTGTATCTTGATTCTGCCGGTATTTTCGGCGGCAAGTATGGGCTTCCATTCGTTGTCCGAAAAGTATTCCAGCCGGTATTTTTTGATACTGCCGTCACCGTCCGCTTCTGTGATGACGGCCATGTTGAAGGCGCGGTCGTTTCCCGACAGGGTGATCTCGAGCCAGGGATTCTTTTCGGAGGGGTGCGACAGCCATGAGGTACCGAATCTGTCGTCGCAGGCAAAGTCCATGATGTGCATGTCGTAGCTCCAACTCGAAGCGGCTGGCCGTCCCTTTGCCATGTTTGACGAGATGATCGGGCGTTCGTGCGGGGGTATCCTGTCGACCGGGCCTTCGTTTTTCCACAGCCGGCCGATCTGTTTCAACGCCTCCAGGGCATTGTCGTCAATGAGTCCGTCCCTGTTGGGGGCCACGTTCAGAATGAAGTTGCAGCAGGCCCTGTTGAGCGGCACAATGTTTTTCGTCACCATCTCTTCCGGCGACTTGACGGGCGTGTGCGGAAAACGCTCTTTCCAGAACCAGGTCTCCTGAAGCGGATAGCATGAGAGGGCGGGGAGTCTGTTGTGCTCTTTGGAGATGTGCTGTCCCGCGCCCTGCTCGTAGGACTTGATGTCGGTATAAAAGAGCGCTTCGGGGGGATATTTTGCCGCGTTGAGGTCCATCACGAGGCAGTGGGGCTGGAGGGATTTCACGAGCAGATAGATGTCTTCGAAGGGGATTTCGTCGTAGGAGATGCGTGACCAGGGGGCGTCCCATCCGTCGATGATGAGGGCGGTGATCTCCCCGTAAGCGGTCAGCAGCTCCGCGATCTGACTCTTCACCATCCGGACGTGGTCCGGGCCGATCATGCCGGGGCGGAGCCGGTGATGGGTGTCGAGTATGGAGTAGTAGAGCATGACTTTGAGCCCTTCCTTTCTGAAGGCGTCGACGTATTCGCGGACGACGTCTTTTGCGTGCGGACTGTTCATCACGCCGTAATCCGTTGTTTGAGTGTCCCAGAGACAAAATCCGCTGTGGTGTTTTGTGGTGAGGCATCCGTAGGTCATGTTGGCGGACTTTGCGGCTTTGGCCCACTGTGCACAGTGGAGGTTTGCAGGGTTGAAAATGGAGGGTGAAGCGTCAGGATCAGGCCAGTCTTCGGGCGTATAGGTCGGGATATTGTAGTGGATGAACATGCCGAAACGGAGGTCGACAAATTCCTGTCGAAGCTGTTCGTCCGTTTTGGTCTGTGCGCCGGATGTGCCGGGCGACAGGGCGATCAGCCCTGTGAATAGAAGGAGTGTATGCCATTTCATCTGTAAGAAGTGTTTGTATGTGATTAATTGGAGAATTGTGTCAAAGATACATATTTTATTTTTATCCGCGGTCGGGACGGGAGTGGATGCTGTAACAGGGGTTCTGGTAATAAAATTCGGGATAATGATGGTCGGGAGGGGGCTAATTAGGAAAAAAAACAGGGTCGCGACCCCGGAAAATATGGTCGCAACCCTGCCATTCACCGTGAGGAGAACGACCGATTCGGTCACTTTGTGCGATGCCGCATCACGTTCTCCCGTTTTTCGGATTCGCCGCTATCTCAGTTGAACGATTTCGGAGTAGATGGACTCCGAAGCGCCCTGCGCCCTTACGCTTAGCCTTGCGTACAGAAATTTGGCGGACGCGACACGGTCTCGCTCCTCTTTGTCCAGCGTATAGATCAGCGTCTGCTTCCCCAGCCTTGCTTCTTCCATGAAGTCCTCGCGAACGATATTTGTCGCTTCGTCGACAAACGAGGTACTGCTCACCAGCAGCGAGATACGTTCTATCTCTTTGGCGAGTCCTTCCCCTTTTGCGATCTGCGTCACGGTAAGGTTCGCACGCAGCGTGGAACCGTCAAGGGATATGGATTCGTCGGTGATGAGGTAGTAGGGGGTTACCTCTACGTCAACGCTGGCTGATCCCTTGAGGAGGATGGTGACGGTGTCGCGGGTATTGACCCAGGGGCCGTTGTTGTCGCGGGTGACCAGTTTGTATTCGCCGTCAAACAGTTTTGCCCGGAAGGTTCCGTCCTGATTCACAAATACGGAGATGTAATTTCGCAGTTCGTAGCCGTCCTGATAGAGTTGCAGCTGTACGGCTTCACCCGTTCCGCGAAGTCCCAGCGCCTTCCCCTGATAGGTGATCCTGCCCTGCAGCGTGGAGCTGGGGGCGTCATAGTTGTCGAGGCCGCAGGCGACAAGCGCCACGGCGAGCGTCGTTATTGCTGCCAAGTATTTATACAGTTTCATACAATTATTCTTTTATGGATTTATAGCTGATGCTGTTTACTGAAAGGGGTTTTTCACCAGTTTGGGATTGTTGTTGATCCAGTCCTGGTGAAGAAAGTTGTAATAGTTTTGCTCCCGGAAGTACCGCGGATTGGGCGACATGTGTGTCGGGAACTTGTCAAAGACCCATTTGCCGTTCCCGGGGTGTCCGGGCTGCTTGATCTGATAGGGGAAGAGGACATACTGTACGGCCGTCGGGTTGTCACGATTTCCGTCCCACAGCACATGCGCCTTTCTCCAGCGCTTCAAGTCCCAGTAGCGATGGTCTTCAAAGGCTAATTCCACCCTTCTTTCCCGCATAATATCATCGAGCGTTACGGGGCCTTCCAACTGCTGTATTCCGGCTCTGTCGCGTACCGCGTTGATATATGTAAGGGCTTTGGCCGGCTGATTTCCCAGTTCCATCGCCGCTTCGGAGGCGATCAGGTAAGCCTCTGCGATACGGAATCGCGGAAACCACATTTCGCTCCTGCGACCGCGGGTGGAGGCGGCGGGCGTTTCGTCCATAAATTTGCGGAAGAAGAAGCCTGACTTGTTCTGATACTGGTCATTCGAGGTTGTAGGGCCGTTGACGGATGTGATAATGTCACCGTCGTCGTCCCGTTCGCCCAGAGAGCCGGTGCGTATCTTCCACTCCCCGTCCTTAAAATATTTCTGTCCGGCCTGCATCATCACGGGAAAGCCTTTGAAGTCGGCGCCGGGGTAAATGACGGTACCCCACAGACGGGGATCCTTTTTGGCAAAGGCGTCGCCGGGATCGTCATAATAGACATACTCGTCATTCTCATCCCGTATTTTGATTTTTCCGTCCCGACTGTCGATATACTCGAAATCTTCCACCAGATTCAGTATGGGGCCTGCATAGGCGCGGTCGATGTCTTCTGCGTGAGAATTGGGAATATTGCTTTGCGTGAATCCGTTTGTCTGTCCGGGATATATGTAGTCGCGCGCCCAGATCACTTCGGTGTTATTCGCCTTCACCGAAAGGGCTTCATAGAAGTTGCGCCCCCGGTCGTCCGGCTTCGTCAGCTGCAATATGTACGCTCCTTTCGTGATAATCTCTTCGGCCGCGGCAAACGCTGTCTGATAGTAGCCGGCCGACCGGCCGACCGGAATACCCACCTCTCCGCCGTCTGTCTTGATCGGTTTACCCATGCCAGCGTTATACCTGGCAATTGATCCGGCATACAGGGCGGCGCGCGATTTCAGCATCAGGGCAGCCCAGCGGGTAGCCCTTGCGGCATTTTTCGACCGCGCTACGGGCAGAAAGTCCTGAATGGCGTCGCACTCGGCAATGATGTAGTCGTAGAGGGCCTCCTCCGTTGACCGGGGATACTGCATCGCTGTAATGTCCATCCCGGAGACGTATTCGAATATCTCGTCACCGACGATGGGCATGCCGCCCAGCCCCCGTACCATGTTGAAGTAGAGCCAGGCTCTGATGAACCGGGCTTCGCCCTCCAGTGCATTCCGCGTGTCGCCGTCCAGCACGCTCGACGCGCGTACTCCTTTGAGGAACTGATTCAGATTGCGGAGCAGGGTGTAATCGTATACCCTCCAGCGATCGTCCTCGAATCCCGCACGGGTGTCCGGGCCACCGCTCGTCAGACAGGCCTCATCGAGTATCGTGTACGCATGACTGTCGTCAATGTGCTGTCCCCAGGTGATTCTTCCGTAGAAGTTGGCGAGCACCGACTTTATCATGACTTCATCGCCGAACACCTGGTCGTCGGACAGGATGGTATCCGGCTCCTGATCCAGAAAACCGGCGCAATTGCTAAATAAAAAGAGTATTATAGCGAGTATGTAAATATTTTTCAGCTTCATAAATTTTCAGAATTTGACTGTTAAACCAACATTAATAATTCGCATGGTAGGATATGCCAGCCCGTTCGTCTCGTTGATTTCGGGGTCTACGCCAATCAGATTGGTCAGCCCGAAAAGGTTCTGTCCGGCGAGGTAGAGGCGCATCTCCGAGACGGATGCCCTGCGCGCGACGGACTGGGGAATCGTGTAGCCGAACTCCAGGTTTCGCATCTTGATATACTTCACATTCTTCTTCCAAAAAGTACTGTTCCAGTAGTTGCTGTGTCCGCTGTTACCGATCAGCAGCATGGGATATTTTCCCGGAATCAGTTCGCTGTCGGCATTCCAGATGTCGGCCAGGCGCCAGGTATCCTCCATGTAATACTGGGGATTGTTTCCTCCGTCGTGAAACGGATTCCGCTGTTCCCACTCCTGATACCAGGTTGACATGGCGCCGCCGGTGAGGTCGAACGACAGGTCAAAACCCTTCCAGAGAAACGAGAAGTTGAATCCGAAGTTGAGGACAGGCGTCGAATCCTGGCGATAGCCTATCGGACGCTCGTCCATCCCGTTGATGACGCCATCTCCGTTCACATCCTTATACTTGATGTCGCCCGGGCGAAGCGTCGTGTTCCCCCGACGGTCGTTGTCCACGGGCCACGAAGCAATCTCTTCCCAGCTGCGGAACTGTCCGTCGGCCTCCAGCCCCCAGTTGAGGTAACCGAAGCGGTGATTGATGGAATTGCGGTATACGTGCCACGAATTGCCGAAGCGGGGTTTATACTGTTCCCAGTCGTAGAAGCGCGAATAGGTGGCGTTGGCGCCGATGGAATAGGTCAGTTCGTTGACCTTGTCGTTCCAGTTAAGCGCCAGATCATATCCCATGTGCATGTCTGAGTTCAGGTTTTCGCGCGGCAGGCTGAATCCCACTTCCGAGGGGAGCAGAATGTCGTACCTCGACGCGGGCAATCCGGTGCGCATACGGCGGAAGAAGTCGATCGACCCGGTGAGTTTTCCCTTAAGGAAGGCGGCATCCAGTGCCGCGTCGAAAGACTCGGCCTTGATCCATGACAGCGTAGTCACGGGAAGTCCGCGCGGTTCCGTTCCAAGTGTATAAACCCCGTCTATGACAGAGCCTCCCTTCTTATAGGTATAGCCGCCGACGTAGTCAAAAGCGCCGTAATCATTCACATTATCGTCCCCCATAAATCCGTAGGAAGCCCTCAGTTTCAAGTCTTCGAATACGCGGGATATTTTTCCGTCGCGCCAGAAGTTCTCTTCCGAGATCCTCCACCCGACGGATCCCGACGGGAAGAATCCCCAGCGGTGATTCGGCGGAAACTTCCAGGATCCGTCGTAACGGCCGGAGAGTTCAAGCAGGTACTTGTTGGCGAAGTCATAGTTGATTCTCCCCATATAGCCCAGTCGCGCCTGCGTGTTATTGCCCGAATCATCATACGTATCCAGGATCTGGTAGTCTATCAGGTGCAGGGCGTTGGCGGTAGGGATCGCGTGTACCCACGTAGTGGGCGTGTCGCGTCTGATGGCTTCCATCCCGAAGACGGCTGCTACATTGTGCCTGTCGAACTTCTTGCCGTACGACAGTTGCACGTTAGACGTCATCTCTTCCACGAAGCCCTGTCTTCTCTCCCGCCAGGGATTTGTGTTTTCAAAATCTACCGGATAAGTATCCGTCTTTTCGTCATACTTATACAGTTTGTATGTGTACTCCTGGTTATCCATGCGCTGATTCGCCAGATAGTAGCTTGCCAGGGCGCGTGCCTTCAATCCGTCGAAAATTTCGTACTCAGCGTCGAGATTCAACTGCACCACCCTCCAGGTCTCTTCAAATCTTCCGGACACGTCATAATTCAGCATGGCGAAATTGGTGCTGGCTACCGAAGAAGTCACTGCCGGATAAAGCGGATTATCGTTTACATACGGCCTTGCGGTAGGCAGATTCCGGTACGTGCCGAAACGCGGCATCCAGTAATCGTCAGCCTCCGGCACACCGGGATTCACCCGCCTCTCGATCCGTCCGTTCATTCCTCCGCCGATTTTCAGCCGGTCGGAGACATTTGCATTCACGTTCATCTGGACGTTGGTACGGTTGAATCCTCCGTAATTCACGATAATGGCATCCTGCTTCAGATTCCCGACGCTCAGGTAATAATTAATCTTATCCGATCCGCCGGACATACTCACGTTGACGTACGTCTGAGGTGATACTTTCCAGATATAATCATACCAGTCAAAAGGCACAAAACCCTTCTCCGTTCCCTGCTGCCATTTCTCGTAATCTTCCGGGGTGAACTTGTAAGCGGACGCGCCCTGAATGGTCTCCGCCTGTACATGATTCCTGATATAGGTCATCGCGTCAGCCGGTTTCGGAAAGTCATACAGGCTTTGCCATCCGTAATACGTATTCAGGGTGACGGTATTCTTGGTATTCCTCAACCCCTTTTTGGTAGTAACCACCACTACCCCGTTCGCGGCGCGTACGCCGTAAATGGAGGCGGAGGCATCCTTCAGCACGGAGATCGTTTCAATATCGTTGAAGTCGATATTGTTGAACTGACCTTCGTCCGACTGTATACCGTCAATTACGAACAGGGGTGTCCCCATGTTTCGTA
Source organism: Proteiniphilum sp. (assembly GCA_031255275.1). GTDB lineage: Bacteria > Bacteroidota > Bacteroidia > Bacteroidales > Dysgonomonadaceae > Proteiniphilum. The sequence continues at coordinate 5,379 of JAIRSV010000117.1, read as the reverse complement.
TCTGAATGGAGGTAGACGCGCCGGGACGACCGTCAACCTGCCGGGAATTGATACCCGCGATCTTTCCCACAAGGGCGCCCGAAGAGGTGGAAGCCTTGGACCGGCTAATATCTTCGGCGCCTATTACCGAAATGGCCGACGTCAGCGACTCTTTTCTCTGGGCTAATCCGAATCCCGTCACGACCACTTCGCTCAAAAGTTCCGAATCTTCCTGGAGAGTAATGTTCACAACACGTCTCCCGTTGACACTCACGACCTGTGTCGTCATCCCCACGTAGGAGACTTCCAGCACAGCGTCGGCAGAAATATCCGACAGCGTAAAATTGCCGTCAATATCTGTAACAGTACCCACAGGCAAGCCTCGCACCTGAAGCGTTACCCCCACAAGAGGCTCTCCGTAGGTATCACTCACAATCCCGCTCACATTGATGTGTTGAGCGGCCACTCCAAAGCATAATATCCCGAAAAAGACGGAAAGTATGCTTCTCTTCAAGTTAAATGAATCTTTCTTTTTCATTCTTCTTTACGTTTAGATTAAAAATGAAACAATAAAAAAATAAAACCTGTAAAATACATCAAAATCGCACTTTTCTCAGGCGAAAGCAAATGGTGATTGATCCCTTTTGCGTTTCATGAAAAAAACTATTTTTTATATTTACGCCGCAAATATCTTTATTTTTTTGCAGAACGGATGGAACAAACGTCCCAAAAACTAGCAAAAATTGGTCAATCTTCAGTTTTTGGGGTATATCCGATGATTTTTCATGCCGGATTTCCGGGTTGACCCTCTATATCCGGTGTATTTCCCGAAAAATTCAAGATTTTTAACCGGTAGCGCCGGATGATTGTCGCTGGGGGAGGCGACAATAAAAAACGCATCCCGACAATAGCTTGCGGGATGCGTTTAAACATAACTTAAATGATCAGTTTACAACAGTTTGTTTATTTTTTCGGTGAAAAGGGTTTTTGGGGCAGCTCCTACCTGTTTGTCTACTACCTCGCCGTTTTTGATGAACAGCACGGTGGGGATGTTGCGGATACCGTATTTGCCGGTCGTTTCGTCGTTGTCATCCACATTCACCTTGCCGACGATGACGCTGTCTCTGTATTCTTCGCTGATTTCGTCGATGATGGGGCCGATCATCTTGCAGGGGCCGCACCATTCTGCCCAAAAATCTATAATCACCAGTTTCTCTGTTTGTAATACCCCGTCAAGGGTTGCGTCTGTAATTTGAAGTGCCATAATTTGTTCTATTATTGTTTATTAATTGATTGTAAAGTCGACAGATAAATTATTCTTCAAGTAATCGATGAAGCGTTTATTTACTTGAATCTTAGCCGGTCGCGAAAGAAGCTGTACCTTCATGTGCGGCTCTTCACCGATGATTTGAAAGTATAACAATGATTTTCCCGAATTGTTTTTTACCAGCGCCGATAACTCGGCTACCGACGTGTCATCTATTTCGGACAGGGGGATTTGCAGTGTGATCTTTGAGATTAGCTTATCCTTCACTTCCGAGAGCAGGCGGATGGAGGTGATTTTTATCATTTTCTCTTCCTGCCGGTAGGGTCTGGGCTGTACCTTTCCTTCGATATGGACGGAGAGGCCGATGCGTGCATAGCGTCCGAAGTTTACGCTGTCTTCGTTGAAGAGTGCGACTTCATACTTGCCTGCATAATCTTCGAGTTTGAAGATCGTGTAGGGTGTGCCTCTTTTGGTCTGTCCCTCGCGCACTGCCGTGACGATGCCGCCGAATGTTATCTCTTTTCCGTTCAGCGGGTCGAGGTCTTGTAACTGCTGCGTATCGGTGCTGCATACGTATTTGAGGATGAATTCATATTCGTCGAGCGGGTGTGCGGACAGGTAGATGCCGATCAGTTCTTTTTCTTTGTTGAGTCTTTCCAGAGCTGACCAGCGGTCGGCCTGGGGGATTTCGGGACGGGTGATCCGGAATGAGATGTCGTCGCCGAAGAGTGAGTTCATCGCTTCTGTCCTGTCTTGCTGGTATTTGTTGCCGTAGCGGATGAGGGTGTCCAGAAATTCTTCGCCTTTGGCGTTATGGGCCTGAAACTGTTCTCGCTGTATGCCGGTGAAGGAGTCGAAGGCGCCTGCCAGTACGAGTGCTTCGAGGTTTTTCTTGTTGCAGGAGGAGAGGTTTACGCGTTCCACGAAGTCGAATATGTCTTTGTAGTGGCCGTTTTTGGTGCGTTCTGCGATGATGTCGTTGACGGCGTTTTGTCCTACGCTCTTGATGGCGGCCAGTCCGAACCGGACGTTGCCGTCGTCGTTGACGGAGAATTTCAGCATTGATTCGTTGACGTCGGGGGGCAATACGTTGATGTTCATGGCTACACATTCGTCCATGAATTTTGTTATTTCGACGATGTTGTTCAGGTTATTGGAGAGGACGGCGGCCATGTATTCCGACGGGTAGTTTGCCTTGAGCCATGCTGTTTGGTAGGCGACCCACGAGTAGCAGGTTGCGTGGGATTTGTTGAAGGCGTAGGAGGCGAATTTTTCCCAGTCGTTCCATATTTTGCTGAGGGTTTTTGTGTCGTAGCCGTTTTTGAGGCCGCCTGCGATGAATTTTTCTTTCAGGGCTGTCATCTTGTCGATCAGTTTTTTGCCCATCGCTTTGCGCAGCTCGTCTGACTGGCCTCGCGTGAAGCCGGCCAGCAGTCGGGAGAGTAGCATCACTTGTTCTTGATAGACTGTGATTCCGTATGTTTCGCTCAGGTATTTTTCCATGACGGGCAGGTCGTATGAGATTTCTTCCCGGCCGTGCTTGCGGGCGATGAAGGTGGGGATGTAGTCCATGGGGCCCGGACGGTAGAGTGCGTTCATGGCGATGAGGTCTTCAAATTCGCTGGGCTGCAGTTCTTTGAGGTATTTTTGCATTCCGGCTGACTCGAACTGGAATATTCCGGTGGTTTGTCCGCTGCAATAGAGTTTGTAGGTGGTTTCGTCGTTCATGTCGATGGCGTTGATGTCTATTTTTATGCCTCGTTTCTGTTCGATGATGGTGGTGGCGTCTTTGATGATGGAGAGGGTTTTGAGTCCGAGGAAGTCCATTTTGATCAGTCCGGTCTCTTCGATGACGGAGCCTTCGTATTGTGTGACCAGGAGTTTTTCTTTGGTTTCTTTGTCTTCTGCGGTGCTGATGGGTACGATGTCGGAGATGTCGGTCTGTCCGATGATGACGCCGCAGGCGTGTACGCCTGTACTTCGCACGTTGCCTTCGAGCATTCCGGCGTATTTCAGGGTATTTCTCACCTGCGGGTCGCTGCTCCGGGAGGCTTCCTGGAGTTCGGGTACGTTTTTGATTGCTGCTTTCAGGTCGATTTTCTTGACGCCGGGGATTCTGTCGGGGATTAGCTTGGCGAGTCGGTTTGATTCGGACAGGGGGAGTTTGTGTACGCGTGCTACGTCGCGGATGGCGGATTTTGTGGCCATTGTTCCGTAGGTGATGATGTGGGCGACTTTTTCGCTGCCGTATTTTTCGGTCACCCAGCGGAGGACTTTTCCGCGACCTTCGTCGTCGAAGTCGATGTCTATATCGGGCATGGAGATGCGGTCGGGGTTGAGGAAGCGTTCGAACAGCAGGTCGTATTTCAGCGGATCGATGTCGGTGATCCTCAGACAGAAGGCTACGGCTGATCCGGCGGCTGACCCGCGACCGGGGCCGACGGCTACGTCCATTTCGCGGGCGGCATTGATGAAGTCTTGCACGATGAGGAAGTAGCCGGGAAATCCCATTTTTTTGATTGTGTCGAGTTCAAAATTGAGTCGTTCGGTAATTTCTTCGGTGAGGTTTTCTCCGTAGCGTTTTTTGGCGCCTTTTTGTGTGAGGTGGGTCAGGTAGTCGGCTTCGAGTTTGATGCGGATTACTTTGCCGTAACCGCCCAGGCGACGGAAATTGGTTTCGCCGAACTCTTCGGTGAGTTCTTTTTCCGGGTATTTTTGTCTGTAGAGTGCTTCCGTGCCGAATGAGGGGTCGATGGGATAGAAGGGCATCAGGGCGGACTGGTCGATGGAATAGCGTTCGATTTTGCCGGCTATTTCCAGTGTATTGGTGAGTGCCTGGGGGATGTCGGCAAAGATGCTGTTCATCTCGGCGGTGGTTTTCAGCCACTCCTGTTTGGTGTATCTCATGCGGTCGGGGTCGTCGAAATCTTTTCCGGTGCTCAGGCAGATGAGGCGGTCGTGTGCGTCGGCGTCTTCTTCGTTCACGAAATGGACGTCGTTGGTGGCGATCAGCTTCACTGCATATTTTTCTGCGATGCGGATCAGTTCTCGGTTCACGCGCTGTTGTTTGAGGTATACGTCGTGGTCGGCGTCGGCGCGGTCGGTTTTGTGTCGCTGCAGCTCGAGGTAGTAGTCTTCGCCGAAGATGTTTTTGAACCATTGTACGGCTTCTTCGGCTTCCCGGATCTGGTCGTTGTCGATCTTTTTGGGGATTTCTCCGCCGAGGCAGGCTGAGGCTACGATCAGTCCTTCGCGATACTGTTCCAGCAGTTCTTTGTCGATGCGGGGACGGTAGTAGAATCCTTCCGTCCAGCTCTTGGAGACCATTTTGATGAGGTTTTTGTAGCCTTTCAGGTTTTTTGCCAGTACGAGCAGGTGCCATCCGCTGCCGTCGATTTTTTCTGATTGCAGGTGGCGGCTGCGGCGTGCTACGTAACATTCGCATCCTACGATTGGTTTAAAGAGGCGGTCTTCCGTTTCGGAGAGTTTTTGCCGGAGCTGTGCTGTTTTTTCCGTGCTGTCTCCGTTCTCCGAGAGAGCGGTTATTTCGCGTTTTAGTTTTTTAATTTCGGCGTTTACGGGGACATTTTTTTTGGCGGCGTAATTAAGAAATTCCTTGATGCCATACATGGCACCGTGATCGGTCAGTGCCAGCGCCTTCATGCCGTCATTTACGGCTTTGTCGATCAGGTTCCGGATGCTAGCCTGGCCGTCGAGGAGCGAATATTGAGAGTGAACATGCAGATGAACAAACGGATGCATATAAAATCGGTTGAATAATTTTTTTTGATGTCTGAGATGGACAAATATACGGAATTTTATGCCTTTTCGAATCAGTTATCGTCGGAAGTTATCAACGGGAGAAGCTTCATTAAATGAAAAATGAAGAAAGAGATAATCAGCTCGGGGAACGCCAAAAACAACAGCTCGGGGAGCGCCGGAGCGGCAAGGGGCGGGAGCACCCGCCCCGACGAGCGAAAAAATCAATGTGATAATGTGATGATGTTTAGAAGCGGGAAAAACCAGCTCGGGGAGCGCCCGAGTGGCAAGGGGCGGGAGCACCCGCCCCGACGAACGATTTCTTTATTAAGCGATTTCTTTGTTAATTGTCTGAACTGTGATTCTTCTGATTT
>JAIRSV010000169.1 GCA_031255275.1 Proteiniphilum sp. | reverse complement strand
CCTTTAATGAGTTAAGCGCACTGGATGTGACGAAGAACACGGCGTTAATATATTTGGATTGCATCAAGAATGAGTTAAGCGCACTGGATGTGTCAAACAATACGGCGTTAAGAAGGTTGCGTTGTTTTGAGAATCAGTTAAGCGCACTGGATGTGTCAAACAATACGGTGTTAACAACTTTGTATTGTTCCAGGAATCAGTTAAGCGCCGACGTCCTTAACAGGATATTTACGGATTTGCCCGACCGGTCGGGTATGGAAACGGGTAAAATATCGATTGAAGATAATCCGGGAACCGATACCTGCGACCGCAGCAAAGCCAAAAACTGGAAGTTTTTACAGTAAAATAATACGCCTGTCAATTACCGAACAATATGCGTGAATATATCTTATCCATACACGAAAAGGGTTCTACCGCCGAAAGGGATGCAAATATCTCCTGCGGAAATCTCCCGGCTTCGGCGTGCGAAAAATCGGTCATGCGCGAACGGCTTCCGGAAACAGACAGGTCTCTCAAAAACCTTCACAAATTCAACCCCGCCCTGCACGAAGTCATTCTTTCCTCGCGCGTGGACATTTTTTCTTCGCGCACGGACGTTCCTTTTCGCACGGAGATATTTTTTTCCTTCGCGGAGGACGTTTTGAATTCGCGCAGAGATTTCCCGGTTTCGCGCGAAGATATTTCATCCCCGCGCACGGCCACCCTTTTACACGCGAGGATTTTCCTGCTTTCGCACAGGTTTTTTTCATCCTCGCGCATGGCCGGTTTGAATTTGTAAAGGTTTTTCAGCCGTTCGCAACGGCAATTTTCGTACACGCAATTAATAATCTTTTAAATATCAGCTCTATGAATGTTTTTACTCAAATTTCAATCATTCTCGCCGGCGCCGTTTCAGGTGTCTCCGGCGACTCGTTCACCGGTATTTTCACCGACATTTTCGCCGCTTTCGACTGGAACGGACTCCTGTTCGTCGCCGGGAGCGGTATGATCCTTGCCTTCGCGCTCGGCGCGGTTACCTACGGCGACATCCCGGCCGAAGTGCTTGCCGGCATCCGCCGCTGGCACGGGACTATCGACGAACAGTACAACAACATCTGCAACGTGACGGACATGCTCACCGCACACCAAACGGACTGGAGCGTCCCGCAGGAGCTGCTGCAGCGGCTCGCCGGCAACCGCTCGGAACTGGGTGACCTGATCGTAAAGTGCCGCTCAAACTCGGGTTCGCCCGCAGACAGGACGTTGCGCAACTCACTCCTCAAAAGCACCGTGGGGCTGTGCCTCACGCACGTGAAGAGCTGGGCGTTCACGCAGTGCTACGCGGGGGTGCTGACACCCGATGATGTGCACCTGCTGGGCTTCTTCCTCCCCGGCGACAACAGCGGACGCCGCGACCGCAGGGAGCCTACCGGTACGCTGGCCGAGGTGAAAGTGTCGGTTATCAACATGGACAACGTCCGCGTGGTGATTGACCAGTCGAATGTCGAAAACGCCGCGCTCGTCCGTCACGGCTGGCCGCAGGGAGTTCGTCAGGCGCTGATCGTCATCCTTGCCTCCGACGGAGTTACAGAGGTCTATCGCCGAATGACTTCCCGGCTGCATACGGACATCGAAATGCCGGTCGGATCGCGCGGCAAGCTGTTCATCATCAAGGCCGCCTTTCTGCGTCACGTGGACGACAATCCCAAGTTCGGTCCGGAACCCACCTTCTTCATGCCACTTACGACGGAAGATCTGGCAGCAATTACGGATCGCCATCATCATGAAGAGTTCGAGGAACAGGTGCGCGAGGTGGAACGTCACCGCCTGGAAATGGAAAGACTCAAACCGGATGAGCCTGCGAGCTAATGTGACAAAGTGACAATGAGAAGTGGAGAAAACCAGTTAGGGGAACGCCAAGCGGCAAGGGGCGGGAGCACCCGCCCCGACGAGCGAAAAAATTAATGAGAGGACAGCACCGTCATTCCGACCGGAGTGTCAGCGAAACGGAGGAATCTCAAACATAGAACCAGATTTCTCGACTACGCTCGAAATGACGGCGGGAGAGACGAAGCTAATAAACAAAAGGCAAACCCTGCGAGGCCAAAAGAGCAGGAAAACAAAATATATATCGTATATGAAAAAAGTTTTAGTAATCATTATGCTGTGCGGACTGACGGGCGCCCGTGCCCAGGACACACCGCCGTATGCTGCCTCCGCAAAAACGTGGAAAACAGGCAGTCAAATCTGGAGCGACCATATCAACGTGCCCGAATGTGACAAAGCGGATTTCAACGGCGAGGGAGATACCCCCAAAGCCGATTGCCGGAACAATCCGGGTTATCATCATCTGTACACCTGGGAATACGTAAGGCAAAATGCCGGCAAACTCTGTCCGAAGCCCTGGCGCGTGCCGGCAAAGGAAGATTTTATCGCACTGGACAAAGCGCTGGGCGGTAGCGGCGAAACGCGTAACGCCCAGCCGTCATGGATAACCGATAATTATATCACGAAATGGGGCGGCATCTATGGCGGTTTTTCCGAAGGAAATTCAGTGTACGCCGGGGGGGAAGAGGCCCGTTACTGGTCTTCTTCGGAGGACGCATTTCGTTTAGTCTTCGGAACGGTCGGAGTTCAGCTGTTCAACAACGGCATCAAAAACCGCGGCAAGCTGGTACGGTGCGTCAGAGACGAAGGTCAGGACGCTACGAACGACAAGCCGCTGATAATTGCAGAAGAGATGCCTTCCTTTCCGGGAAGTCAGGGTGCGATGCAGCTCTTTATTTCCCTAAACCTGCAATATCCGATAATTGCCCAGGAACTTGGTATACAGGGTCGTGTAGAGGTAGATTTTATAGTTGATACGGACGGAAGAATAGAATCGCCCCAAATAGTAACGAGTGTTTCTCCTGAACTGGATGCGGAAGTTCTTCGTCTTGTCAGTATAATGCCGAAATGGAATCCCGGCAAGCTAAATGGAAAACCGGTAAGAGTACGTTTCACGATGCCCATTACGTTCCGCTTGCAAGACTGATGTAATCAGTCCTCCTGCCTGCCTTTAATGGAATGTGGAAAATGGAAAATGTTTTTTAAGAAGTGGAGAAGAAAACCAGCTCGGGGAACGCCAAGCGGCAAGGGGCGGGAGCACCCGCCCCGACGAGCGAAAAAATTAATGTAACAATGTGATAATTCAATTGATAAATCCTGTTATTTCAGCCCTGTCTTGACGGTAGAGGATAGAAATCGAACAGTCATCAAAAAAAATAATCAAACAATAAAGTAAAAGGGAATGCCGATGCCCTGTCCAAGTAGGCAAAATGATAAATTAATATTCAGTATGTTAAAGAAATTCTTTTTATCCCTGTTCTTAACAGGTTGGGTTATGAGTGGCGCTTATGCGCAGCAATTGTTCACCAAAGGTGACAATGTGGTAGATGTTGCTGTCGGACTTGGCAGTTACCTCGGTGGTGCAGGTTATAAACAGAGCATTCCTCCGATTTCAGCCTCTTACGAGCATGGAATTGTAAGTGGTTTGTTGAATGACAAAGGCTCCATTGGTGTGGGCGGTTATCTGGCATATACTGCCAATGAATGGTCTACAAAATATGGCGACCTTAGCTATGGATACAAGTACAGTTACATTATCTTTGGCGCACGCGGGCTTCTCCATTATCAATTAAACAAGCTGGATACTTATGCCGGATTGATGCTGGGGTACAATATGGTAAACGTAAAGGCTATCGGAGAGGTGACCGGTGGTGCCCTGGCACTGGGTAGCGGTTTTACCTATTCGACATTTATCGGCGCACGCTATTATTTTACAGATAAGGTAGCCGCTTTTGCCGAAGTTGGTTATGGCATTGCTGCTCTGGAACTGGGTGTTGCATTCAAACTCTAATTCTGTGAAGAGATACTCAGGCGCAACACTGATGTATTGCGCCTGAGTTGGAATATTTTTTCAACCGAATGAAACAGGTACATTAAATTTGAAAATAAAATGAAAACTGTCAATTATTTTTTACTCATATCCCTTTTGTTTGGATTTCTGTCGTGTAGCAAAGATGATAATACGTCTTCCGATGACAACTCGACCGAGAAATATGCGGATTATGCCCTTTGCGATTATAATCTGGAAAATGTGCATTACGATTTTTACCTGGCCTATACGACGGCAGGCGAATATGACGACAATAATATTGAGGTACAGTATTATCCTAATACTGCGGCATACTTTAATTTATCTGATAACAAATGCGAAATAGTTTGCACCAATTCATTGATAATGAAAGCCATAAAAATCACAGTCAACGAGGCTGTACAGCAAGGCGGAAAATACGATATAATGTCTAAAGATTCAAATGTCAGCGTTTTGTTTTCGGCAGGGGCCGGAACCGGAGCATTCGATATAACACAGCGGGAGACTGCTACGGCGCAGAAAATCGGAGAAGTAGTCATCACCTCATTATCCGCCAATCGTATACAGGGCACTTTCTATTGTCAATTGAAAGTCGGGGCAATTGCAAATGGGAAATTCAGTTTGAAAAATAAGTAGGTAACTGATACGTATTGGCATATTGTCTGAACTGTGATTCGTATGATTCATTTGATGAATATGATGCCGCATGATTAGCGAACAACACGAAGTGAAAAAACAAAAGGTAAGCCCTGCGAAGCTATAAGAGCAGGGAAACAAAATATATATCGTATATGAAAACGTATTCTAAAAGTATTGAACAGCGCGTTGATCGCAGCGCAATGGAGTCCGGAGACCATTCAAAAAACGGGGCAAGTCCGAAAAGCCTTATGAGTAGGAAAAACTTAAACAATGTAACAGCTTTATGAAAATGAAAACTTTAGCTTTAGTCCTTTTAGCACTGGCGGCGCATGTATCCGTGTCAGCCCAGTTGAATCCTATAATCGGTTCAAAAAACCTAATTCCCATAAAGGGTGGAAGCGAAGGAAAATCGTATGCCGTTATTATCAGGACAGATTTAAGCAAGCAGGCGCTTGTTGACTCAACCACGCTGTTTCTTGCCCGTTACAATTTGGTAGACATAGACGACGTCCGTCTGGATGAAATTGATGAAGCAACAAGCGAGTATATTATCCCGTTCGAAATTCGTCAAACAATATCTGTCGTTAATATGGCGTTGGGAATAAGCATCCTTACTAATCCGGTAAGAATTTTGGGAGATCTCCGCTTTGAATTTCATGACAATGGCGGCGTTATGATTGTTGTACAAAACTTGGAGAACCGTATTTTCCAGTTTGTTGAAAAAGACGGGAACCGCTTAATGACCAAGTTTGACCAGCTGGAAAAGGATGAAGCATATCAAGAGTATGGTGGGGAAGGGAGTGCGGTACTTATGACAAAAACTTCAATCGGGAAAGCACTTATTGCAATGAACACCGGGCTTGACGGGTATGACGCTTTTATGGCAAGGGCCGATGATTATTTTGCCGATATTGATTCCAAATACAAGGTGTATGACAAATTAGTCGAACAGGGCGTTGCTGCATGGCTTACCGATGAAGAACTTATACAGTATGTTGACAGCACGAAATCTATTACAATAAACCGAGAGATGAAGAACAGTTATCGAAAGGCATACGACGAAGGCAGAATGCTGGGAGTGGGACAGCAGCGATGGGAAAATCAGATAAGAGATTGCTTCGATGTATTGTTCAAGTCAATAAATGTAAGCCTGGCGGGTAACATAGAAGGTGTGGCGGAAGACGGCGAACAGACATGGATCAACATAGACGGCACGGTGGTGCCCGTTGACCCCAAATGGAAGGACGGGACACCTCCCGACAATCCGAAAGACAGAGAAAAGTATCTTAAAAAGCATAAGAAAAATCAATATTAATATTAGCGATGAACTGTAAATCTATTGTGATAAACATGCTTCTGCTCTGTGTTGCCGGCCCACTGGCAGCACAGAGTTTCAGCAGTTTGAAGAAAGCCGCTCCGGCATCATATAACGAAACGCTGCATACTGTTCTGGAACGTGATGATGTACAGGCGCTGCGTGAATATCTTGCGTCAAATCCGTCGAATGTCAACGACGCTTCTTCCGTGATATACAGGCAGGGAGCGGGTAAGAATCAGATTGTCGTGAAAGTGCCGCTGCTTTACGACGCCGTGGACAGAGTGATCAAAGGGACATGTTCGGCCGAAATGTGTCAAATTATAGTTGACGCCGGATGCGACTTGAATGTGCCGTATGAAGGCATAACGCCTGTTTACCTTATTCTGGATTATCTGGCCGCACACAGCACCGGTGAGTGTGAAACGGCCGAAAAACTGCTCTCTGCCTTTACATCAAGAGCAGACTTTGACGCAAATTACAGGTTCCGGTCACTGTTACCGCCGCTGGCCTATCTGATGAGAGAAAATCACCGGCATCTGGGCAGGTTTGATAAGAATTATATATCCAATCGGGTCTTGCGGTCATTAATCGAGAAGGGGGCCTCAGTGAATACGTATGACGACGAAGGCAATTCGCTGATGGTATTTGCCCTGGATACGGAGAATGAATGGCTGCAACAGTATTTTTTCGATAAAGGCATTGATCTTGCCAAACAAAACAGAGAAGGGACGGATGTTCTTTATAAGGTTATTGAAGAAAGGAATCTGCCTTTGGTAAAACGTATTATTAGCGAAGGCAAAATGGTTCTTGACGAACACAGTTTGAAAAACGACGTCTCCTCTCTTGAAAAATATCCGGAACTTTATCAGTATGTGGTTCAGCTTTGCGCCGACCAGGCTATGAAATATACCGATATTTTTGACTTGCAAAAGTTTGCCGAAAAATTTTCGAAACTGAACACCCTTTCAGATATTTTCAACCGCCAGAAAGACTTGATCTATACAGAGGAAAATATAAGTAGGCTGCAAGAGTTTGCCGAAAAATATCCGAATGTCTTCAATGTCGGTCATATCTATGAAAGGCAGGCATCCCTTATTGAAGCAGAGGAAAATATAAGTACGCTGCAAGAGTTTGCCAAAAAATATCCGAATGTCTTCAATGCCGGTCATATCTATGAAAGGCAGGCATCCCTTATTGAAAAGGAACAGAAAAATATCCTGTCCCTGATACGTTCAAAAAACTATTCAGCCAATGTCAACAGGAGTCCGGTGGAAAATTTCATAGCCCGCTATACCGGCAACGATCCGAATAACAAAATCAGCATGGTCGCTTATACATTAGACCTGATGCACGTTGTATACGGAATGAAAAGCGCACAGGAAGCGACAAAGATGATTTGGACCGTCTACAGAAATTATGCTCCTGACCTTCTTGAACGGTGGTTCAACCGTAGCAGTTGGACTATATGTGAGGTACATTCTGTTGAACCGTATGAAAAATCCGTCGGCACAGCGCTCGCGGCGCTGGACAGAATAATGGCGGAAGATGAGGCGCCTGTTTTTGCGGAAACAAAAGAGATGTTGATACAGATGCGCGATGAATTTACAAAAGAACATAGCGAAGCGGTTCAAATCGCAAACAGGAACAACAAGAGAGTCGCAGAGGAATACGCGAGATACAAAGGGGTGCAGAATGAATATAAGGCAAAACAGTGTGCCAATTGTGAGATCGATTTGGATAACAAAAAAAATAAACTTCCGGAAAGCATGCATTATGATAATATAATGTCCGATATTCTGTTTGGATATAGCAATCCGGGTGTTTGGTATATGAAAAACGGCGACAAGTATGAATTTTACCAGACTTCCGACGGGAAAAAGTGGACAGTCAGTACCGGCTGGTTTTCATCCGAGGAATTTGATACTTTCAAAGAAATGCTGGAATATTTTATCAAAGAATGTGAAAACAAATACTGTCGTTAGGAAGTAGCTCTGACTGTTCGCCGCTCATTACCAAAAACGGCTCAATTTTTTGGGAATACGTTGATCATCGAAGCGGAAAAAACTAGCTCCGGCGCTCCCCGAGCTGGTTGTTTTTGCGGGTCACTTCATCACATTAATTTGTTCGCTGGCTGCTATCCCGCCCCGGTACACACCGGATGTCATGATAAAGAAAATATCCGTATCTTTGCCCGTATAAAAAAACGGCACTGAATGGATCTTCAAGCGGAAATAAACCGGCTGTTCGCCGGACAGCGGACGGACTGGGAACAGTTGAATGACAGCATTTCGCAACTGGACCTCTTGCGCGAAAGGGATTTTGCATGGGGCGACAGTTTCCGCGTGAAACTGCAATTCAACCCGGCACGGATACTCTCCACCGCCGCTCCGATAAGCCGGGAAGCAATCGAAAATCGCCCCTGCTTTCTGTGCGAAGCAAACCGTCCCGCCCGGCAGAAAGGAATCCGGTTCACGGATAAATACACCATCCTCTGCAATCCATATCCTATCCTCCGCAACCACCTCACAATCCCCCTCCACTCACACGTGCCGCAGCGCATCCGCCGGAAAACGGATGATATGCTTGCTCTGGCCGAACTTCTGCCTGACTATCTGATCTTCTATAACGGCCCCCGGTGCGGCGCCTCGGCCCCTGACCACTTTCACCTGCAGGCAGGACTCAAAGAGCCTCTCCTGATGCAGGGCGACAACGAACTCCGCACTTGCCTGCGGATCGAAAGCGAAAGCAGAAACGGCGCGCTTGCCCTCTTCGAAGATATTTACTGCTACCTCCGCCACCTTCAGCCGGAGGAGGAGGAACCGATGATGAACGTGATCGCCTTTACGCAGGAAGGCGCCGGATACATACTTCACATCTTCCCGCGCAGGGCGCACCGCCCGGGACACTATCGCGGAAGAGGCGAAAAGCAACTGCTCATCAGCCCCGGCGCCCTGGATATGGCCGGTCTGATGATCTGCGTGAGGGAGGAGGACTTCGAAAAAATCGGTAAACAGGATATAGAAGACATCTATTCGCAAGTCTCCATGCCGGTCATCTGAAACGGAATGGGGTGACGGCCGCAACGATACGGCATTAAAATATTCGCTATGACGGAAAACTCTGAAATTATTTTACTCAACATCAACGGTGAAGACAAGTCGGGTCTGACCGCCGCTCTCACCGAAATCCTGGCCGGACACGGCGCATTCATCCTCGACATCGGACAGTCGGACATCCACCGGAATCTCTCGCTGGGAATCCTGTTCAGGTCAAAAAACAGCATCTCGGGCGAAATCATGAAAGATCTCCTGTTCAAAGCCTGCGAAATGAACGTGAATATCCGCTTCACACCCATCTCCGACAGAGAATACTCTCACTGGGTCAGCCAGCAGGGCAAAAACCGCTATATCATCACCCTCCTGGGGAGGATCCTCACGGCCAGGCAAATCGCTGCCGTATCGAAGATCATCGCGGCGCAAAACCTCAACATCGACAACATCGTACGTCTGACCGGCCGCATTCCGCTCGACGAAGAGCAGCGGGCTGCACACTCCTGCGTGGAACTCTCGGTAAGGGGCACGCCTGCCGACCGGCAACAGATGCAGCAGGCTTTTATGAAACTCTCCTCGTCGCTCAACTTCGACATCTCCTTTCAGGAAGAGAGCATGTTCAGGCGTATGCGCAGACTCATCTGCTTCGACATGGACTCCACCCTCATCCGGACGGAGGTGATCGACGAACTGGCTGAAAGGGCCGGCGTCGGCGCCGAGGTAAAAGCCATCACGGAACAGGCGATGCACGGCGAAATAGATTTCAGCGAAAGCTTTCGCCGGCGGGTAAGTCTGCTGAAGGGGCTGGACGTATCGGTGATGAGAGAGATTGCCGAAAACCTTCCCGTCACCGAAGGCCTCAGCCGCCTGATGAAAGTCCTGCAAAAGGTGGGATTCAAGACAGCCATCCTGTCGGGAGGATTCACCTACTTCGGCAATTACCTGAAAGAGAAGTACGGATTTGACTACATGTATGCCAACGAACTGGAGATCGACAACGGAAGGCTTACCGGCAAGCACCTGGGCGACATCGTAGACGGCAGACGGAAGGCTGAACTGCTCAGACTCATCGCCCAGGTAGAGAAGATTGACCTCCGGCAGACCGTAGCCGTGGGCGACGGGGCCAACGACCTGCCCATGCTGGGCATCGCCGGCCTGGGCATCGCCTTCCACGCCAAGCCGAAGGTGATCCGGAATGCAGAACAGTCACTCTCCACAGTAGGGATCGACGGCATCCTCTACTTCCTCGGATACAAAGACTCCATGCTCGACGGCGAAATCATCAACGGTCAAATATCCTATCACTGAAAACAGATTCTCATGGACTTTGCCGACACTCTGCTGAGCCGTATCAACGGCGAAACCGAAACGAAAAGAAACAACAGTGCGCTGATCTGCTTCTCCTCTCTCGAAACGGGAAAAACCCTGAGCCGGATGGCTACTTATATAACCCGGTCGAAATCCGAAAAATCATCCGTCACCTTCCTCTACCTCATCAGCGGAACCGGAGAAGGTGAAATGCTCCCCGGCGAAAAAATGGATGAATACCAGCACCGGATCATCTCCGGCTTCATCCCCGCGGACGAGAAGGACAAAATCACGCTGCGACTGTTTGTCCGTCCCGTGGAGGAGAGCCGCGCCAGTATCACGAAAATCGTGGAAGACCAGAAAGTCAACCTCATCCTGGCCGGCGCCGGCAGCAGCGAATTCGATCCCGAATCAATAAAGACTTACAGCCGGCTAAGGAGCGATCCCACAAACTCCGACGCCTTCATCTTCGAACAGTTTGAGGAAAGGGAAGCGGGCGTGTTGAAAAACATCCACTCACTGTTTAGCCGGAATACACTGTCCGCCGGCCTGTTCATCGACAAGGGCGCCACAGAATTCCGGAAAGTATTCATCCCCCTCCTGCACAAAACCGACCTGCACCTCTTCACCTGCATCCACCGGATCGCCCAGCAGGAAAACATGAGAATCATGCTCTGGGATGCAATCGGCCTCATACCTTCCGACCCCAAAATACAGAAACTCTACCAGTTCATCGCGAAGAAAGCCGAAGGACGCATCTCTCTGTGGAATACCAACAGGAAAATAACAAGCGACTTCATCCGTGAGCAGGCGCTCACCGTCATCAGCACCGAGGGCTGGGACAAACTCATCCGCACCCCGCTGCCGTGGACGGAATGTCTGCCCTCGACACTGATCATCAAAGAAAAAACAAATTCAATGTAGTTATGAGTTCAACCGGTATAAGGAAAAGGCTGGCAGCCATCCACACAAACATCGAACAGAAGCGGCTGAAAGACGCCCTTGAGGGAATCAGAGAACTGTCGTCCATGCAACAGAGCTGGACAGTTGCAGAAAAAATCGCCGAACTGACCACCAACTATCAATACATGCTCCACTACCTGATCGAAGGCGAAAAGGATCCGGAACAGAAACGCGTATACAACAAACTCATCCGGGACATATATACCCTGGCCGACTCTGCCGCTGAACATCTGCTGCGACGGGAAAGCTCCGCCCTGTTTTTCGACAGGATGAGACTGACGGAAATGCGTCCCCCCGTCTCGATGGACGAATACCGAACCCTCATCGCCGGACAGGTTGACACCCTCTCCCTCATCGACCGGCTGGAAGAGGGCGACGAAAAGGAATCCCTGATCGGACAGCACGGAATGACCCGCGAAAACACGCAGCAAGACCTCTTCTACACCCTGTTCGTTTCCCCCGCGGCCAACGGTGACTTCATCGCCGCCTGCCGCAGATTTACCGACGACCCTGCCATTCCGCAACACGACAAAGCCCTGTTCGTCTCAGCGCTCACGATGAACGTCCTGCAGCGCTTCGACTCGCTGAAGATCGAATTCCTGCTCGACCTCTGCGGCCATGCGGAACCCGAAACGGCCATCCGCGCCATTACCGGCATCATCCCCGTCTTTCAGACATACAGCTCGCGCCTGCAACTGTATCCGGGCTGCGGCAACCGGCTGAAACTGCTGTCGGACAACAAGACATTCGTCCGTCGCTTCATCGCAGCCATCACCGGATTCATCCGGGCACACGAAACGGAAAAAATCACCAAGAGACTGACCGAGGAAATCATCCCCGAAATGATGAAGCTCAGCCCGATGATCGGCAAAAAGATAAAACTGGACGAATGGATGGGCGAAACCGGCTTCGACGAAAAGAATCCCGAATGGCAGAAGATCCTGGACGAAACGGGACTGACGGGCAAGCTGCAGGAATTTTCCGAACTGCAGATGGAAGGCGCCGACGTGTTTCACTCCACCTTCTCCGGCCTGAAGTCCTATCCGTTTTTCGGGGAGATGAGCAACTGGTTTCTCCCCTTCACGCCGCGACACAGCAGCGTGAAGTCGCTCTTTGTCCGCCGTTCCGAAAAAGTTTCGCTCGTGGAAGCGCTCTCCGGATCGTCGCTCATCTGCAATTCCGACAAATACTCCTTCTGCTTCAGCATCATGACGATGCCCGAAAACTATCGCAGGATGATGCTCTCTCAGCTGAGCGCCGAGAGCGACGAAATGAAAAAAATGCAGGCGGAGGAGGAGACACTGGAACCTTATCGGAAGGAGGAAACGCTGATCAGTCAGTATCTCAGGGATCTCTACCGCTTCTTCAAACTGTTTCCCCGGCGCGCCGGGTTCGGCGACATCTTCGACCTGCCGCTCAACTACCACCGCCAACCGGCGTTTCAGCCCATAGTGATGCAGCCCGGTCACCTGGAAAAAATAGCGCTTTATTACTTCGAGAAAAACAACTTCGACGAAGCGCTCGGCGCCTATACCCTGCTCGCCGAAACGGGAAACGGAAAAAGCGAGGTCTGGCAGAAGACGGGATACTGCCGCCAGATGCTGGCTGACACGAGGGGTGCGCTGGAGGCTTACCTTCATGCTGAGCTGATGGAGGAGAACAACACCTGGGTGCTTCAGCGGATAGCCCACTGCTATCGGGTGCTGAAGGAGCCTGCCACCGCGCTGGAATATTATCGCCGCCTGGAACAGTTCCGTCCCGACGACCTCGGCATCCAGCTCAACATCGGACACTGCTACCTGGAACTGAAGGAGTATGAAAGGGCGCTGAACTACTACTTCAAGGTAGAGCTGCTCGACAGCAACAATACCCGCGCATGGCGCTCCGTTGCATGGTGCGCTTTTCTGTCGCGCAAGCTCGACGTGGCGAAAAAGTATTATTCGCGGATCATGAAGGCCAAACCCAGCGCCCATGACTGCCTCAACGCCGGACACGTGGCGCTGTGCCTCGACCGGACGAAGGAGGCCGTCGAGTTCTATCAACTCTCCCTCGGCAAGGCGGGCAGCTTCGAGGCCTTTCAATCCATGCTGGCCGACGACGAGAAAGAGTTGAGGGAAGCCGGCGCAGACACCTCCGTCCTGCCGATTATTTTAGACAAAATCAGGTATGACCGGGAACTTTAAATCCGTATACCGTATAACCCGTTCCGCACGATAAAATCATACACTTTGGAGGGAAGGAAAGCGCGCATATTCTTCCCCGCCCGGATGCTTTCGCGAATAAACGTGGATGAGATTTCCACAACAGGCGCGTCCACCGGCTGCACAGATCCGCGGTATGCCTCCGGGATCACCGTCACTTCGCCCGGCCGCGGGTAAACAAGGATCCGGTAGCCGTCGATCAGCCTTTCGTACTCTTTCCAGCGGTGGAAGCGATTCCAGTTATCCCCGCCGATGATGAGCGAGAACTCTTTGTCGGGATATTCATCCGTCAGTCTTGCGAGGGTGTCCACGGTATAGGAGGGACGGGGCATCCTGAATTCCGCGTCGGAGGCCGTCATGCGGTCGAACCCTTCCAGCGCCAGACGCACCATCTCCAGACGCAGGGTGTCTGCCGTCAGGTCGCCGGCCCGCTTGAGGGGATTGTGCGGGGTTACTACGAACCAGACTTCGCCGGTATCGGTAAATTCGCAGATATAGTTTGCCAGGATAAGGTGGCCGGCATGGACGGGATTGAATGTGCCGGAAAAAATGCCGATACGCTGTTTTTGCATATATTCTTTGCTGATGGATACTGTTCGTTCGGGAGGGCGCGCGGAGACGGGGGGGAGGGAGTCAGCTCATTCTGTGCTTATAGTCTTCGTAGCCGAAGCTGCGGTAGAGTTCAAACTCTCCGCCGGCAGTCCAGAGGCCGATGGAGGGGTGGGTTATTCCGTTGAACAGGGTAGTCTTCACCGTCGTGTAGTGGATCATATCTTCAAACACCACGGTATCACCCACCTTCAGCGGTTTGTCGAAATACCAGTCACCCATGAAGTCGCCGCTCAGACAACTGTTTCCGCCCATCCGGCAGGCCTGTCTGCCGGGCAGAGGCACAGGGCTGGCGCCGCGGATGCGGGGTTTGTAGGGCATCTCGAGGCAGTCGGGCATGTGGCAGGCAAAGGAGACGTTGAGCATGACGGTCCGTATCCCCCGGTTTTCCACAACGTCCGTCACGGTGGAGACGAGTACGCCGGTCTCCCAGACAAAGGCGCTTCCGGGTTCCAGGATGACTTCGAGGTGCGGGTAACGTTCTTTCAGACCGGTGAGCAGCCCGATCAGATGTTCCACGTCATACTCCCGGTGCGTTATCAGGTGTCCGCCGCCGAGGTTGAGCCAGCGGACTTGGGGGAAGAGGTGTCCGAATTTCCGTTCCGCCACTTCCAGCGTACGTTCCAGGTCATACGAATTGTTTTCGCACAGATTGTGCAGGTGCAGCCCTGTGATGCCTGCGGGCAACTGTTTGCCGGCCCTGTCGGAGGTGACGCCGAGGCGTGAACCGGGGGCGCCGGGATTATACAGCGCGGTTTTCACGGTCGAAAATTCGGGATTGATTCGTATTCCGCACGCGATCTCCCTGCCTGACGCCTGCACCTGCGGATAGAAGCGCTCGAACTGCGAGAGGGAGTTGAAGGTGATGTGACTGCTGTATTGCAGGAAACGGGGGAAGTCGGCATCGGTGTATGCGGGTGCGCAGGCGTGGACGGGGCTTTTCATCTCCTCGAAGGCCAGCTGCGCTTCTGCTGCGGAACTGGCGGTGGAGTGTGTGATGTATTCGCGGATAATGGGAAATGACTTCCAGACGGCGAAGGCTTTGAGGGCGAGTATAATCTGCACGCCGGCGCGATCCTGCACCGAGCGTATCAGCCGGAGGTTGCGGCGGAGTAACTCTTCTTCCATCACGAAGCAGGGGGAGGGTATTTTTGAAACGTCTATCATACGGTTTATCTGTCACGGGGTTTGTCGCGGGGTTTTGTCGCGGGGTTCTGTCGCGGGTGAAGGCCGGGTGAAGGTCTTTGCGTCACAGCCGGTCGTGCAGCCGGTATGCTCCGGTGTGTACCTTTTCCCAGCAGAGGGTGTCCGGGTCGGCGGGCGCCTTCTCGCGCTCTTTTTTGCCGAAGGCTATTATACACAGCACTTCCAGGGGCATCGGTATGTTGAGCAGTTCGCTGACGTATTCGCCGGCTGACATAGTGTCGGAATAATTCCGTCCCCTCACCTGCACCCAGCAGCTGCCTGCGCCGAGCGCTTCTGCCTGCAGCTGCATGTTGATGGCGGCGATGGAGGCGTCCTCTATCCAGGCGTCGCTCAGCAGCGGGTTGCCCAGGACGGCGACTGCCAGCGCAGAATCGGCGATAAACGCGGCGCTGCCGGGTTTGCAGACCGAGAGGCGGACAAGCGTTTCCTTCTCGTCCACGGCAATGAACTCCCACGAGCGGCTGTTTTTGGATGTGGGCGAAAGCAGTGCTGCTTCGATGATCTTCCGGATTTCGTCGGGGGTAAAGAGTTCCGGGGTGAATTTCCGGATGCTGCGACGCCGGAGCAGTAAACTTTGAAAATCTGACATTTTTTTTTGGAATATGGGCGCAATGATACGAAAAAATCCGGGATTAAACATCATTTTCCTGAAAATCGCCGGCTTTTCAGGGTATCGGGACGGATGGTTTTTTTTCTTACTTTTGTGATAAAAATTTGATTTCAGGGCATGTATCATTCTTCCGGAACAAGGGTCAGACCGCACATGAAAATGGCGGATCTGATCGACGGCAATCCATACCTGCTGCTTATGCTGCAGCACTTCAACATCGACTTCAGGGTGGGTGACCGCACCGTGTTGCAGCTTTGCAACCGCCACGGCATCGGCGAACAGTTGTTTATCAGCATCGCTAACCTCTATACCGGCGCCGGGGGGCGGGGGAAGCAGCCGTTCAGCAGGAGCGACCTGCCGCAGGTGATTGATTTCCTGAAGAGGAGTCACAACTACTACAGGTTCGACAAATATCCCCAGATAAGTTCCTATATCCGCCGGCTTCAGGAGAATCACGCGGGGAAGGAGCTGAAGCTGCTGGAAAAGTTCTTCAACGAGTATTTTACGGAGGTGAAGGAGCACCTTGATTATGAAGACGAGGTGGCGTTTCCCTACTTCATCAGGCTCCTGGGCGACGGGGGACAGGATGAGAGCCGGGGGGTTTACTCTTCGGGAGTATACCGTGAGCATCATACTGACATCGAGCTGAAGCTGAATGATCTGAAGAATCTTTTGTTGAAGCACATCCGGATCGACGGTGATCGGGATTTGCGTCGCAAGCTGCTTATGGCGCTCTATGAACTTGAATTTGATCTGTATGTTCATTCGCTGATAGAGGAGACGATCCTGATACCCTCGGGCGTGGATATGGAAAGGGAATGAGATGAACAGATCAGCCTGTCACATAGCCATTCTGGAGCCTTCGAAGATTATCTGCGAGGGCCTACAGGCCATTCTCCACCGGTCGGAGATGAATTGCCTCATCTACCGGCCGGAGACGCTGGAGGAGTTGGCCGGGATTTTCGAGTCGTCGTCGGTAGACATTCTGATTGTGAATCCTGTCCTGTTTATCAACCGGGAGAAGGAGATCAGGAAGATTCGGAAGAGTCACCCATTTCTTTCGATAGCGTGCATAGATTCCGGCATGATGTACCGGCCATTGGTACCGGCCGACATTACATTCAGCCTGTGTGACTCGCCCGAACACATCGTACATGCGCTGTACAGGCTCAACAAAAAGCGACGTTCCCTGCCGGACGGGCGAGACGGAGAAGAGACACTGACGAAAAGAGAGATTGAAGTGTTGACAGGACTTGTGAGCGGCATGTTGAACAAAGAGATAGCCGAAGCCCTCAGCATCAGCATACACACCGTAGTGAGACACCGGAAGAATATAGGCATGAAGACAGGGATACGCAGTCAGTCGGGACTCACGATCTACGCCATATCCAAGAAAATCATCTCCATCGAAGACATTGAGATTTAGCAGTGCGACGATGTAACCCACAAAAAGCAACCAGCTCGGGGAGCTTCATTAAATGAAGAATGAAGAAAGAGATAACCAGCTCGGGGAGCGCCCGAGTGGCAAGGGGCGGGAGCACCCGCCCCGACGAACGATTTCTTTATTAAGCATTTTTTTTGTTAATTGTCTGCACTATGATTCTTCTGATTTACATGATTTACATGATTATACCGTCGCTTCGCGACGGCTATATATATAATGTACGGGCAAGGCTATGCCTTGCCCTGTTCTTTTTTTCGCTCGTCGGGGCGGGTGCTCCCGCCCCTTGCCGCTCCGGCGCTCCCCGAGCAGTTGATGTGGCTATGTGATGATGGGTTGAAATCCGTTACCGGAGCGCGACAGCGCAAGCTCCCCTCTTGAGAGGGGGTTGGGGGTGTGTTACGGCGCGAAGCGCCAAAAGCAACCAGCTCGGGGAGCTTCATTAAATGAAGAATGAAGAAGGAGATAACTAGCTCGGGGAACGCCCGAGTGGCAAGGGGCGGGAGCACCCGCCCCGACGA
>JAIRSV010000075.1 GCA_031255275.1 Proteiniphilum sp. | reverse complement strand
TGAAAGAGTGTCTGGCGATGCTGTCGACGGCCTTCCTTGTGGGGATAGGGCGAATTTTCTTCAGAGCGGAGAACATGCAGCAGGCAATCGGTTACCTGTCGGGAATCTGTTCCCTGTCGTTTTTTGACATGTTCGCGATGGACGATGGCGGCAAAAGGCAGTTACTGTGCTTACTGCTGTCGATGATACTGCTTCTCGTGGAATGGTTCGGACGCCGGAAGCAGCACGCACTGGAACGGATTCCCGTCCGCAGCCGCGTGTTCAGATGGATGATTTACATGATTATCGCGGGGATGGTCATGATGATGGGAGGAGCGCCCTCCCCGTTTATCTATTTTCAATTTTAAAGATTATGAAGAAATTTATCACACTATCCGTCGTATTCGCGTTCATCACGCTGACGCTTACCGTTTCCCTTGTCGGAGGGATCTATTTGATACAGTCAAAAGTATCTTTTAAACTGCCTGAAGGCAAACATATCCTTGTTTTGGGAAATTCCCGCACTGAGCAGAGTGTGGACGATAGGATTTTTTCACGTGCAACGAACTTCTCGCAGGGTGCAGAAGCCTACCTTTATTCGTATTGCAAACTGAGGAAATTTCTGGCGGAAAACGAACAAGTAGATACGGTACTTCTTTCCTTTCGGGGACGAACTGTCCGGCTTGATGATGAACAATTCTTCTCAAAGATGTATATGGCAGATAAAATTCCACACTATCTCACGCTTCTGGAAAGGGAAGATATCGCCGTTTTCTCCGGTGAAAAAGCATCGTTTATTTATGCCGTTCTGCAGTCGCCATTCCTGTTCTTCAAAGAAAAGATATTTAATCAAGCATCAACCATTGGCGCATACTTTGAGTCTCACAGGAATAAATTGCAGGTAGATATTATGCGCAGGAACAGGAAAGCGGACAGGGAGAGAGACGCAAACATTTCGATCTATCAAAAGACATATCTCCTGAAGATTGCAGAACTATGCAAGTCAAAAGACGTGGAACTGATTCTGCTGAACGTGCCGATGTATAAACCTGAGGTGTACGGAGAGAAAGAGTTGTCGGATGATTTTCACGAAGCTTACATGCCTGACGTTAAGTATATGGATTATTCCTCGTTCCCGCTGCCCGATTCCTGCTATGGGGATATCACCCATTTGAATTACAGGGGAGCGAGGATATTCAGCCAATACCTGCAGGAGCGCTTTTCCGCGGATGTGAAAGAGATAGGGGAGGGGAACCGCTGGGTGTATGGTGAGCCGGCAGAGTAGGGCTTTTCGTTGCGCTCACGTTATTCGGCACCTGCTATTAGTTTCTGACTTCATCAGGGGCGTTGCCCCTGTGACTCCGCCTGCTTTTTTGTGTCAGGAACTATGAATAAAATCACCGACCGCATATTCCCAATTTGCCTCTAATCGGTAATATATGACAAATAAAACGGACTGTTAAATCCATATTCAACTCATAAGAAGAAAAGAATCGTTGAATTCGCCGTAAATCAGAACCTGATTCCACAGGCGTTTCAAAAGCCGAAGAGAGTTTTCGGCAGGTTACCGCTTGAACCTTACATAAAGCAATTATCATTTGTCCGATAAACTTTATGCGTGCTAAATTCATTTTCTTTTCAAAATAAATCATCAACTGTTTTACGGATAATCCCAATATCTAATTTTTGTCATGTGCTTAGGTATCAAAACAAAAAGCCGGTAAAAAGGCTCTGCCAACATTTGAACAACACGAATGAGGTGAATAAATTTCCGTTAATAATTGCCGTGAGCTTTGGCGAATAATCAGGGAAAAAGCGTACTTTTGAGCAGATTAAACCGCAAGACTATGACTGATTTTCATTTGGGTGGACTTATTCACAAACAGGCTCGGAGGTATGGTAATAAAACGGCGATCATGTATCAGGGGAGGAGTAACGAATGGTTACATCTGTCGTGGGCCGATTTTTCGGACAGGATCATGAAGGCTGCTCAGGCGCTGGCCGAGATGGCGCTGATGCCCGGCGATAATGTGGGCATATATTCTCAGAACATGGAAAAGTATTTGATTGCCGATTTCGCTGTGTATGCCAACAGGGGGGTGATGGTGCCGATGTATGCCACCTCGTCGCCGGCGCAGGTGGGTTATATTGTGGGCGATGCGGGGATAAGGTTGCTTTTCGTAGGAGAGCAGTTTCAGTATAACAATGCTTACAGGGTGCAGCGGGAGTGCCCGTGTCTGGAAAAACTGATCGTATTTGACAGGGGGGTGGTGCTGAAGCCTGATGACAGGACGTCGGTATATTTTGACGATTTCATTACCACGGGCGATAATTCCGAATCGCAGGCGCTGGTGAATGCCCGCCTGAGGCAGCTGGATAATAATGATCTGGCTACCATTATCTATACTTCGGGCACTACCGGTGAGCCTAAGGGGGTGATGCTGACTCATGCCAATTTTCTGGAGGCATTCAGGATACACGATATTCGGATTACCGGCTTGTCGGACAAGGATCTCTCCATGTGCTTTTTGCCCCTCACGCATGTATTCGAGAAGGCGTGGACTTACTACTGCCTGTTCAAGAGCGTGACGGTGGCGGTGAACCGGAATCCGGGCGAAATCAGAGAGACCGTCAAACAGGTGCGTCCCACGGTGATGAGCAACGTTCCACGGTTCTGGGAGAAAGTATATGAGGGCGTGAAGGAGAAAATGGACAACGCTTCGGGTATCGCGAAACGGCTGTTTGTCGACGCCGTGAAAACGGGGCGCCGGTACAATCTGGATTTTATGAACGGGAAGAAAAGGGCGCCTGTGGGTACCCGTCTGAAGTTTTTCCTCTACCGGCACACGGTCTTTTATCTGGTGAAGCGGGTTGTGGGGATCGACCGCGGTAATTTCTTTCCCGTGGCGGGTGCACCCCTGTCGGATGCCGTCAACGAGTTCATGCAATCCATCGACGTACACCTTGTTTATGGTTACGGCCTTACCGAAACGACGGCCACCGTAAGCTGTTTCCCGCCGGAAGGGTTCCGGATAGGCACGGTGGGGAAGGTGATGCCGGGTGTGGAGGTGAAGACGGGGGCGAATAACGAGATCCTGGTGAGGGGCGCGACCGTGACGTGCGGGTATTACAACAGACCGGAGGAGACCCGGGCCGCCTTCACGGAGGATGGCTACTTCAGAACCGGGGACGCGGGTTTTCTCACGGAAAATAACGAGATCATCCTCACCGAGCGCATCAAGGATCTTTACAAGACTTCCAACGGAAAATACATTGCGCCGCAGATGATAGAGACGCGAATCAGCGAGGATAAATATATCGACCGGGTAGCGGCAATCGGGGATGAGCGGAAGTTTGTCAGCGCGCTGATCGTCCCCAGCTACGAGGCGCTCGGCGCTTATGCGCGGGAACAGAAAATCCCGTTCGAATCAACGGAAGAACTGGTGAACAATCCCGAAATCAATGCTTTTATTTTCGGGCGGATAGAACTGTTGCAGGCTCAATTTACCTCCTACGAAAAGATTAAACGCTTCGCGCTGTTGCCTGAACCGTTCCGGATGGAAACCGGCGAACTGACGGATACGCTCAAACTCCGCCGGAAGGTGATCCTCGAAAGATATGCCGGTGTGATCGAACGGCTTTATGAAGCGTAATGACATCAGCCGAAGTTTTTCTCCCGGACTTCTCCGCCGAACAACGGGTGCAGCGCAAACCTATTCAAGCATAAAATGCAGTTGCGGCCGTTTTTCGGGAAACAGAACGTTGAAAGGTTCCGGCCTTTCGGAAGTATGATAACCGAGCAGCAACTGCGCCAGTACCCCCACGTCTGCCGCGAGCGTCGGGGCAGCGGCAGAAGCGTCCCCACCGCCCACAGCAACCCGGAATATAACACTGTTCCCTTTTATCAGCCCGTCATGTACGCTGATTGAAAATGATTGTTGCCCGTAACGGCCGGCAAATATGGATAACAGCCTCCCGGCATTAATCACGCGCGCCATCCCCGTCAAACTCCTCACCGGCGGAAAATCATAAAGCGCCGCCTCCTCCACGATGGCGCGGAAATCGTCGAACGACTTCTGTACAGTCATATCCTTCCGCCGGAACAGTCCGTCAAATTCACGGAAGGCCGCATGCAGATCGCCGGGATACTTCGCCGTCAGCCCCCTCAGCGAAGGCTGTTCGGCCTCACCCGCGTCAAAAGCCTGTGCAAACCCGTACCGCTCATAAAACCCCAGCAGCCCCTCTTCCTGAGGGACGAGCAGCATCAGCGGCACATCCCGGCGGACAGCTACCTCAAAACTTCTCATCATCAGCTGCCGCATATACCCCCTCTTCCTGTATTCGGGCAGTGTGGAAACACCGGAAAGGTATACGACGGGAATCTCCGTTCCGCAGAAGGTGAACCGGTAAGGAAGCATTTGCAGAGATGCAGCCACCCTCTCTCCGTCCATATAGAGCAGTGTATTTTCGTCACGGTACTTTCGGCGGAAATAGATCTTCATGTAATCATCATCATCGTCGAAGACGGTCTTCCACATCTCCCGCACTTGCTGTCGCGTCGCAGCGTCGGCAAATCGAATCATTTAAATCTCGCGTTGTATTTTTCGAGCAGAATATCGGGATGGTACGACATCTTGGCCCGGCAAAGATTTTCCATACCCATATCCTCTTCTCTGTTCACATAGAGAAACCCTGAGGCCTCATGCTCGATAAACTGCTGGTTGATGATCGTATATGCTCCGTGAATGGATGTAAACGCCTTCTCCACATGCACGACGAACGTATCCTCCGTAAGCGGCTCGCCGATGGAGAAGGCTGCAATCCGGCCGTCCACGCAAATCAATCCTCCTTTCAGGCAGAGATATTCAAACCCGTCGAGCATTAGCGTACTGGCATAATCATCATACGCCAGCGAAGGATCTTTCTCCTCCCTGTTCTCCTCCATCCACCTGCGGAGCATATCCCTGCACTCCTCCACCAGCGCCCGGTTTCCGGTGAGGGAATAATAGCGCCAGTCATTCTCCCGTCTGAAGCGGTTGATATGGTTTCGCTTGCTCTGCAGCTTTTTTCCCCGGAGGTGTATCAGTTTTTCCGATGTATAAATATAGTCGGAGATCGACCTGTTCAGCCTGTAATCGAATACCTCCGGCATCGCTGCCTCAATCTCCGACACCATCTCGCCCGTCAGCCCCCGTACCTGGAAGGGTGTGTCGAACGACGAATGATCTTCCCTGATAAGCGATATAGCTTCCGCCAGGTCGCCCGTTCCGATTGGCTTGAGGTACGAATTTCGCCCGCTGTTATCTTTGAACCTGATAAACAGCCAGTCGCCGGTCATGGCAAACTGCGTATCAAACTTTTTCCCCCAACAGTATAAATTGGTAAAACAAAGGTCGGAAGCCCTGTAATTCTGTCGACAGAGTCGGGCATTGACAATATCCCTGTCTTCTAACTCAAATGATTTAAATGTCAGCATGGAGATACAGACTTTTCTTATTACTTCAGGAAAACAGCCGTCCGGTCAGAACGGCCTGAATCCTGCAATTTCTCTCACTTCAGCCATAGTCCTGCGGGCGCTTTCGCGCGCCTTCTCCGCTCCTTCGGCCGTCACCCTGCGCAGGTAAGCATCATCCTTCTCTATCTCCAGAATCCGCTCCCGAATGGGAGCTGTCACTCTGATAATATCTTCCGCCAGCTGCCTTTTCAGATCGCCATAGCGGATGGCACACGTATTCCACTGCTCTTCGTAATGCTGCACCACTTCGGGTGAAGAGACTACGCGGAGCAGCGTAAAAAGATTCTCGATATAACCGGGCTTCACCGAATCAGGTTCCACAGGCCCCGCGTCAGTCAGCGCTCTCTTTACCTTCTTCTCTACCTCCCCCGGACTGTCGCTCAGATAAATGGCATTCCCTTCCGACTTACCCATCTTCCCGCTGCCATCCAGCCCCGGAATCTTCACCAGCTCCTCGCCAAAGTTATATGCTACCGGTTCCCTGAAATAGTGTACACCGTAGAAGCTGTTGAAGCGGCGGGCAAAGCGGCGGGTCATCTCCAGATGCTGTTCCTGATCCTTTCCCACCGGCACCTTTCCGGCGTTGTGGATCAGGATGTCGGCTGCCATAAGGACAGGGTAGGTCAACAGTCCCGCGTTCACACCGTTCTTGTTGTTTTCGTCAAATATAGCTCTCTCTACGTCACCTTCCACCGTATTCACGCGGTCGATATGCAGCTGCTGTCGCGCTTTGTCCTTGAAGGAAGCCGTTCGCATCAGCTCTCCGATCCCCACGTGCATGTTGAGATAGAGGTACAGCTCGGCTGTCTCGCGCAGGTCACTTTGAACGTAAATCACCGACTTTTCCGGATCCATACCTGCGCCCAGACAGTCCACCAGCACACTCTTCACGTTCCCGTGCAGCGCTTTGGGGTCGGGATGGGTGGTGAGCGAATGTACGTCGGCTATAAAAAAATAACACCTGTCTTCTTCCTGCATCCTGACAAAGTTGCGCAGCGCGCCATAGTAATTTCCCAGATGCAACTTCCCGGTAGAACGAATACCGCTTAACACTATATCTGCCATAATTGAATAACAATTTTTTGTTGAAGGTGCAAAGATAACAATTAAGCAACCGATTCCGTCCCATCCCATCCCAAAAAATAAAAGTCGTCGCCCTGAGCCGAAAACGGGGAAATAAATGACAAAAAAAGGGGGATTTTTGATAACGGATATTTGGAATTAACCATATACTTTTGCAACCGAAAAAATGTGCGTCCCCGGTGATCGCCTCCGGAAATATCCATAAGCACGGAAAAAGATTCTTTCTCATATATCCGCGACTATCGGCAGATGACGCTATTTTTCGTTACAAGGCAAACAGTTGCCCGAGTCAATCACTTGATCACTGATTATTAATTTACGTTAGACGCATGACAACCATCGGTACACACATCCTTTTCGCCGACTCCGGGAACTCGCCGGCAGTCGAGTTCACATCTCTCCCGCTGCAGACAGCCGGCCGTTTCTCCGTATATAAAAGTCAATATCCGATTCACAAACTTTAAAAATACACAATATGGAACAGTTATTAAATATGGCAATCAGTTTGGCCGACACACTATTCGGCGCCGGAAATGAATTTTTCTCTTTCCTTTTCGACGCAGGATGGCTTTCCGTCACCGGGAGGGGCATGATACTCTCTCTGGCGGCAAGCGCAATTCCGGCTGCGACGGACAGTTCCGGTGAACATGCCCTGACCGGCGCCCTGCGGTGGCACGGATGTATCGAGGAACAGATTGCTGCTATCGACAACCTCCTGCACATAATCCGGTCACACCAGCCGGTATGGGTAATGCCCGGAAACCTGCTCGCACAGATTGCCGAAAACCGCGACCGATTGCTGGAACTGGTCAACAAATGCCGTTCTGCCGCCACCTCGCAGGTTGACTGCGAACAGCGCGACCTGCTCCTCAAATCAACCGTAGGACTCTGCCTGCTGCAGGCCAGGATATGGGCATACGGCGAATTTGCGTCAGGCGTGTTGACGGTCGAAAACGTACACCGGCTCGGATTTCTGCTGCCTGACGAAACCGTCGGACACCTCACCCCTCCCTCTTCCTCCGCGACGGCCGAAGTGAAGGTAAAGATAATCAACGAAGACTCCGTCCGCGTGGTAATCGACCGGTCAGCCGACGAAAATTCCGGACAGATAACGCACGGATGGCCTCCGGGGGTGCGGAACGCACTCATCGTCATCACCGTCGCCGGCAGGAAACGGGAGTTGTATCGCCAGTACACGACCCACCAGCATAACGACATACGCATGCCCAAAAGATCGCGCGGCAAGCGGCTCTCCGTCCGGGCCGCGCTGCTCAGGCATGTGGATGACGAGCCGCGTTTCGGCAACGCGTTCGTCTTCACCATGCCGTCCAATACCGGAGAACTTGCCGCCGCCATCGCCCGACAGCAGCGCGAAGACCTTGAAGAACAGTTGCGCGAAGTGGAGCTTCACCGCCGGGAGACGGAGCGCTTGAGGGCTGAACTGAACTTGACCGGGAAGAAATCGGAGGTGTGAGTGGGGTGGGGGGTATCGCTGCGCAGGCAGCGCTTCGTTGAGTCGTCCCGACACAGCGGCGTTTGTTTCAGAAGAGATCAAGTTCCAGCTGGAGGGGGTGTTTCGTTCCGGGATCGCCGGCGGCATTGCCGACGCCAAGTCCCAGCAGGCGTACCGGACGGGTCGAGACGTCTACCTGTTTGAACAGTTCTCGCGCCGTCTTCCAGAACGGATCGAAGCCGGTAATCCCCGCCGGCAGCGTCCTGCTCCGGGTAATGATCCGGAAATCGGCATATTTGACTTTCACCGTCACCGTTCGCCCGTGAAACTGCTCTTTTTCGACACGTTCCATCACCTCTTTGGCCAAGTGATATAACTCGACCGTCAGCAATACCGCGTCCGACTTATCCGTCGGAAAGGTCGTCTCGTTACTGATCGACTTGATCACGCGTTCCGACTCGACCTCCCGCTCGTCAATCCCGCGGGCGTTCAGGTAAAAACTCCGGCCGACTTTACCGAAGAGGTGTGTCAATTCCCGTTCGGAACGCCTTTTCAGATCAAGACCCGTATA
>JAIRSV010000136.1 GCA_031255275.1 Proteiniphilum sp. | reverse complement strand
TCCGATGAAATTCTTTCTCTACTGATGCAAATGGAAATCAGGTACTTTGCAAGTGGAAAATTTTGCCCCTGACGCGAAGCGCTGCGCCGTGCCCCCTCTTTCCCTCTCAAGCGGGAAACTTGGCCGGTACACCCGGAAGGTTTGCCGGTACACCAGGAAAGTTTGCCGATACACTGGGAAAGTTTGACGGTACACTGGGATAGTTTGACGGTACACTGGGATAGTTTGACGGTACACTGGGATAGTTTGACGGTACACTGGGATAGTTTGCCGGTACACCAGGAAAGTTTGACGGTACACTGGGATAGTTTGACGGTACACTGGGATAGTTTGACGGTACACTGGGAAAGTTTGACGGTGCACTCGGAAGGTTTGCCGGTGCACTCGGAAGGTTTGCCGGTGCACTCGGAAACTTTGTCTCATTCACAGGCGGACTTCTTCGCTCCGCTGCGCACCGGTACCGGTACCGGTACCAGTGACGGGGCCGGGCGCACCTTGCCCTGCGAATGTGCCGTTCCGGGGAGCAACGACTCCGACCGATCTACCGCGAAAACCCATGCCCCCGATCCGACACCTTCAATTACCGAAAAAGCTCCCTCCCGCCTGTATTTTACCGGCCGACCATTCGCACGCACAGCCTGGCCGCCCGAATAGAAAGGAAGATATACCTCCGCCGTCGCATTGGCGGGAATGTCTACTTCGAGCCGGAACGATTGACCCGGTTCATTCGTGAAACTTACCGTCACGTCGCCCCTGACGGTCGGATGCCGGATCACGGCCGATCTCAGAGATCCCGGCTGCGGCCGGATCCTTATCTTCCGGAATCCCGGTTCCAGCGGCTCTATCCCCATCAGTCCGCGCGGAATCAGGTTAGCCGGCGCCGCACCCCAGGCATGATTCCAGTCCTGATTGGGCTTATACTTGCCGTCCCAGGCCTCCATCGTTATGGTGGAGCCGGCTCGCAGCATGTTATACCAGCTCCTCTCGCCGGTGGATGTCAGCAGTTGCAGCGCCCGGTCAGCGTCGCAGGCGGCATAGAGGGCGTCGAGCAGAAACTGTGCGCCGTAGACGCTGCAGGCCATCCCCCGCGAATGGATAAACTGCAATACTTTGCCGGTCTGTTTCTCCGGAACCAGCCCGAAGGCTAACGGAAACATGCTGGCGTGAAGCGATGTGTGATCCGTCCCGATTCCATCTCTGTACGCACCCCTCCCGGCATCGTAGAGGTATGTGTTGAAAGAGCGCTTCAGTCCGGCGGCGCGTCTCTCATAAAACCGGCAGTCATCCGTCCGTCCCAGCGTCCCGGCAATCTGCGCCATCAGCGTGAGGGCACGGTAATGAAAGGCGTTGACGACTGTATTGACATCCGTAAATACAAATCCGTCGGTCTCTCCGCCCTCCTCCTTTTCCAGCCCGAGGATGCCGGTGTGGGGCCAGTCTACAATATCCCGCAACTGCCCGTCGAAGCGGATCGACCGGAGCACCTCCGGCGTCACCTTCCCCGTGCGCGTGCTGATAAAGCCCCTTTCATCGGAAAGCGCCGTCAGCGTCTTGGCCTTCAGATCTTCATAAAAGTGTTCCAGCGAACGCGCGTCGCCCGTATACATATAATCGTTCCAGGCTATGAGGACGGACTGCAAATGCCATTCGGTAGGCCAGGTAGGTTTCCCGATCAGGTACTCGTGCGAATAGCGCGCCATGCTGCCGTCGCGCGCCACGCAGTAGTGCGAGAGCTGATTGATCAGCGCGTCCGCTTCGTAGGGAATCCTTTCTCTGTCGCCGTCCACGTATACGCCGGCGAAGGATGTGGCTTTGACGGAGTATTTGCTGATCTCCCAGATCCGGTTCAGCACGCTGTCGGAACTGTGAAAGTGTGCGTCGAAGTCGTTGAACGGGTAGAACGCCGTCTCCCTCACCAGATCTCTCTCCTGCAGCGGATGCGTGTAATTCTCCAGTTCGCAGTAGCGAAACGGTGTCACCTCGCCGGTATGTTCCGGCATGAGGATTGCCTGCGTACCGGTATTTCTGCTGTCGGGACGGATGATGATCACATAGCTGTTCCGGCCCTTTTCGAGGTCTGTCACGTAGCGGGAGTAGCGTATGGAGCCTCCCGGAGAGCGGTCGACGGCGCCTTCCCTCAGCGCCTCGCCCAGGTGGAGGATTACGCTGTCGGTTCCGCTGTCGGAGAACAGGCTTGCGCGTATCCTGCCGAAGGATGCTTTGCCGAAATCGACAAGATAGCGTCCTTCGCCGATTCTGCATATCTTCACGGGATACTCGTCCTGCTTCCGCACCGGATGGCGGTCTGTGGCGTAATCGGTGAGCCGGTCGGCCATCTTGAATGTCGAGACCCGGGAGAATGTTGACTCTTCGTCGCGATGATCCCAGGTCTTTACCTTCCAGAAATAGACCTTTCCCTCTTCGAGCGGCCTGCCGGCGTAGGGGATGCTGACCGAATTATTTTCCGTCATCTTTCCGGAATCCCACATGTCGGCCGAATCTCTCGACAGGAAGTCTTTCCGGGACGCTACCAGCAGGCGACAGGCCGTCTGTACGGAACTCTCTCTTCCGGGGGGGATCATCCATCCGAATGAGGGTTTGCGGACGCTGATTTCGGCGTACTGGAAATTTTCTCTCCGTGAGACAGCCTCTTCGATCGGTATGGCGGCGGGATAACCGTTTACGTAAACCTGTCCGGCCTGTGACAGCAGGTTTACCGTCAGCCCGTACGGGGGAGCGGGGCGATCCTGCGCTCCGGCCGTCAGGGGGAAGCATATCGCCAGGATCATTGATAACAGTGTTTTTTTCATACGTTTATTTTATACGTTTATTTTATTTCGGCGGTAAGCTTCGTTTGTCCGGTACATCTGTATTCCACGGGGGTAATCCCGACTCTCTTCTTGAAGAATGAGAGGAAGTATTCGTATGAACTGAAGTTCAGCGCGTAGGAGATCTCCTTGACGGAGTAATCGGTTTCCGCCAGCAACTCTTTTGCCTTTCTCAGCTTCAGTTCCTGGAAGTATTGCGCCGGGGCGTAGCCGGTGTAATCCTTAAAGGCTTTCCTGAACGAGGAGTAGCTGATCCCCAGGTTGGCGGCAATGCCTTTGGTGTCGACGTTTTTATGGATATTTTCGACCATGATGACTTTTGCCCGTTCGATCTTCTGGACGGAATCCTTATATTCGAAGTTTCGGTTTTGGGCCAGCGACAGGATGGTTCCCAGGATATTGAAGGCGATCCCTGCCAGGTTTTGCTGTGCGGCGGTTTTGTCTTCTTTGGCCACTTTGATGGCGGTGGAGAAGAGATTGACGAGATCTTCGTTCACGCCCACGTTGAGGATCTGATTGCCGGGCGAAATGAAGCCGTGAGCGGCAATGTCGTCGATGATCTTACCCTCGAAGCCGATATAATATTCGTTCCATCCGGTCGTCTCGAGCGGGCAGTAGGTGTGCCACCGGCCGGGAAAAAGAAAGATGACCTGTCCCTTGATGACGTTTGTCCTCTTCGTGGAGTCGGAACAGAAGAATCCCTTTCCCTTACTGACATAGAGTATTTGATATTCCGACAGGACGCGTCCGCTGTTCGGGGAGAAATAATAGCTTTTGGGATGTTCGGTGGAGGGATAGGCCGTATTCGGGGCTATGGGCTGAAAGCCGACGGCGTTGACCGTCAGACCGAATCTTTTATCCTTTTCATTCACCAGCAGGTATTTGAAGTCGATTCCGAAATCATTGTATTTCATGCACTCGCTGTTTAGATTTGCATTTTATATCAGGGTGGTAAATTTAC
This sequence comes from Proteiniphilum sp., assembly GCA_031255275.1. Taxonomy (GTDB): domain Bacteria; phylum Bacteroidota; class Bacteroidia; order Bacteroidales; family Dysgonomonadaceae; genus Proteiniphilum. The sequence goes on along the minus strand of JAIRSV010000136.1, from coordinate 4,378 downwards.
GTAAATAAACCGGATTTCATATTCCGCCGCGCTCAAAAGATCAGAAAAAAAACCGTAGCCCGTCCGTCACGGCGCTCTGCAGGTGCCGGCAGACGGTGCTGCGGTGTTACGGTGCTACGGTGTTACGGGATGACTGCCGGCGCAGTTTTCCTGCCGGATTCGGGGTACGCGGGGGGGGAACTCTTCGTCCGTAAGGAGCTGCGCCGGCAGCACATCATCAGCACAGGCCGGTTATCACCAGTGAGAATATCAGCACAGCCATGCCGGCGGCCAGGAAAACGGCAGCCTTGCGTCCCGCGCCGCGCCATTCTCTGAGGAGGATGCCCCAGACGTTGCTGAAAACTACGTTGAGCGACATCAGGATGCTCCACGAGAAGGCCATCGTCACGCTGTCGGGTTCAAAAAGGCTTTGCCCCATGCCCAGGCCGAAGAACTGGCTGTACCAGAGGAGTCCTGCCAGTGCACAGTACAGAAGATTGTTTGCCAGGACGGCTCCCGAAGAGCGCCGTATTTCTCCTCCGGTTCTGTTTTTCCGGTTCATCCGGAGACAGTAGATGAGGTTGGTCATAAATCCGCCGAGGGTAATCAGCAGCGTGACGGGATTTTGTGCAAACAGTCCCTTTGCACCTGCGGCAATGGCTGCTTCCCTCACCGGTGCGCCGGCGCTCAGCCCCAGGCTGAAACAGGCGCTCATGACTCCTGCGAAGAGGGCGATAAGGAGTCCCTTTTTCAGGGCGAAGTCTTTGATAGCCTTTCGGCGTTCCTCCTCCGACATGTTTTTTGAGCGCAGGCTGCCGGCATAGCCGACCAGGGCGATGCCGGCCAGGGCGACGGCGACGGCCAGCAGCAGTATCAGTCCCTCGGGGGAAAGGAGATTTGTCCCCCCGATCATTGCGGGGATGAGCGTCCCGAAGGCGGCGCAGGTGCCCAGGGCTACCGACTGTCCGAGGGCGATGCCCAGGAAGCGCATACTCAGGCCGAAGGTCAGTCCGCCGATTCCCCAGAGCGCTCCGTAACCGACGGCCTGCCACGAGGCGGCGGCGTTGGCGGCGTATATCCCGATCAGTTCTCGCGGGGCGACGGCGGCGAAGGCTCCCAGAAGCGGGAAGAGCAGCCAGGCGAAAATCCCCTGCATGAGCCAGAAGTTTTCCCATGACCATGCTTTGATTCTGTTGACGGGGACGTATGAGCTTGACTGTCCCATGCTTCCCGCGGCGATGATGAGCAGGCCGAAAACAGTATTCATTGTTCAGACTCTTTTGGATGTTACCTGTTCTTCATACGCTTCGATCTCTCTGATGCAGGCGTCGCCCACGGGGACTTTCCGCTGCAGACAGTAGTGATTGTAGACGGCGCTCCAGGGCATTGACTTCAGTTCTTCCAGGTAAGCCATCCGTTCAAAGTTTTTGTCCTTCGTTTCAAACTCTCTCAGCATCTGCACGGGTTCGAGGAGGGCTTGCAGCATGGCTTTCTGCGTGGCGCGGATTCCCACCACGTAGGCTCCCGTGCGATTGATGGAGGCGTCGAAGTAGTCGAGTCCGATGTGGACGCGGTCGGCGTGTCCCGAGCGGACTATTTCCTGCGAGAGTGCCAGCAGTTCGTCGTTCAGGATCACCACATGGTCGCTGTCCCAGCGTTCGGGGCGGCTCACGTGGAGGTTGATTTCGGGGACGAAAAGGAGTATGGAGGAGATTTTGTCGGAGATTACTTCGGTCGGGTGGAAGTGTCCGGCGTCGAGCGTCAGCATCATATTGTTTTTGACGGCGTAGCCCATGTGAAATTCGTGCGATCCGGTCACATAGCTTTCGCTTCCGATGCCGAAGAGTTTACATTCCACGCAGTCTTTCAGGTAATCGGTACTGATTTTTTCCTGCAGCACGTCGTCGAGCGCCTCCTTCATCAGCTGTCTGTGGGCGAAGCGTGATACGGTTTTATCCTTTTCTCCGTCGGGAAACCAGATGTTGTGTATGCAGGGGTCGCCCTGCTGCCGGCCGATCTCGGCGGCTATGCGGCGACAGCGGCGCAGGTGTTCTTTCCAGAATTCTCTGATCGCGGGGTCGAAATGGGAGATCGTGTAGCCGCTTTCGCTCCTGGGGTGGGAGAACAGGGTGCAGTTGAAATCGAGTTTCACGCCGGTTTTCTTCGCCCAGTCGATCCATGACTGAAAGTGTTTGGGTTCGATCCGGTCGCGGTCTGTAAACTCGCCGCCGAAATCGCCGTAAATGGCGTGGAGGCTTATCCGGTGACTGCCGCCGGGGATGAGTGTCAGCACTTTTTCGAAGTCGCTCCGCAACTCTTTCATGTTTCGGGCCTTTCCCGGATAGTTGCCGGTGGTTTGGATACCGCCGGTCAGCTTTCCGTCGGGATTTTCGAATCCCGACACGTCGTCCGCCTGCCAGCAGTGGATGGATATGGGGAGGCGGTCCAGTTTCTCTACGGCCCGGTCGACGTCTATTCCCAGTGACGCGTACTGTGCTTTTGCATCTTCATACGCTCTCTTGATTTGTTCTTCTTTCATACGATTTCTTTTTTTGACTTTTTTTTTAGTTTCCTGCCGTCAATTCCGTTCGCCGGCAGGCATATTTTCATTGATTCTTACTGTTCTCTGTAAACATTCCGGTAACTGTTGTAGTGGATGTCCCACGGCGCAGTGTCTTCCGGCTCGAACAGCTCGAGGAAAACGGAGTTGCGTACGATCTGCCGGATCTCTTTCTTGCTGCCGGCCATGCCTGCCGCCTTTGCCTGCAGCAGGATGTTGCCCATCGCCGTGGCTTCCGACGGGCCTGCTACTACCGGCTTCCCGATGGCGTTGGCCGTAAAGAAGTTGAGGAGCTTGTTTCTGGCTCCTCCGCCGATGATGTGCAGCGTGTGGACGGGGAAGGGGGCGAGTTGCTGCAGGTCGGCCAGTACCTGCCGGTAGCGGAAGGCGAGGCTTTCGTATATGCAGCGGGCTATCTGGCCCATCGTCCGGGGTATCTGCTGGTTTGTTTCCTCACAGTAATCCCGTATGGCGGCGATCATGGAGGGGGGGGCGGCAAAGCGCTGCGAGTCGGGATTGATGAAGCTTCCGAAGGGGGTTGACTGTTTTGCCGCGGCCACAATGTCTTCGTAAGTGACGGGTTCCCTGTCCTCATCCCATTCCCTCTTGCACTGCTCGATGAGCCACATGCCGCAGATGTTCTTCAGCAGGCGGACGGTTCCGTCGGCGCCGCCCTCGTTGGTGAAGTTCATGGCGAAGGATTTGTCGCTGATCACGGGCTTTTCAGACTCGATACCCATCAGCGACCATGTGCCGGAACTCAGATAGGCAAAACATTCGTCCTTGGCCGGGGTGGCCAGGACTGCCGAAGCGGTATCGTGTCCCGCGACGGCTACCACGGAGAGATCCCGCAGACCGGTCTGACGCTGTACGGAGGGGGATATTTTTCCCGTCACGCTTCCCGGGAATACGATGGGGGCGAAACGGTCAGCCGTAAGTCCGGCAGCCTTCAGCAGCGTCTCGTCGAACTCCTTCGTATAAGGGTTCATCATCTGCGAGGTGGAGGCGATGGTATATTCCGTCACCATCTTCCCGGTCAACATGCAGGCGAGGGCGTCCGGCATGAACAGTATTTTGTCGATTACGGGGCAGACGGACGACTCCTCCCGCTGCAGCGTATCAAGCTGAAAGAGGGTGTTGAAGTGCATGATCTGAATACCAGTCCTTCGGTACACCTCCTCTGCGGGTATTTTGGAAAAGAATCGTTCCGGGGCGCCGAACGTCCTCGGATCACGGTAGCATCCGGGCATACGTAAAGGTTCACCGTCCTTTCCGAAGCAGACGAAGTCGACTCCCCAGGTGTCGATTCCGACGGAGGTGATAAGTTGTCTGTGGGATTTGACCTCCTGCAGTGCGGCTATAATCTGCCCGTAGAGGTGAAACAGATCCCAGTACAGGCGTCCGTTCACTTCGATAATCGGGTTAGGGAAACGTTTTATTTCCTTCAGTTCCAGTTGACAGTTTCGTACGGTTCCCATCATGGCCCGTCCGCTGCTGGCGCCCAGATCAATCGCCAGGAATGACTTTGAATTATCAGGATACATAAATATGACTGTATATATATTTTTATAGATTGTCTGCAAACATACGGGATAAATGTGTTATATGCAATGAAATAAATGATTTTATGACTGTACTTTTTGATAAAACCGGAAAATGGAACGCTGATTCGAGTCAGATAAACAGCGTCAGCGTGTCAATGGGAAGTAAGAAGTAAGAATTAAGAAGTTGGGAAGTGAAGAAAATCAGCTCGGGGAGCGCCGGAGCGGCAAGGGGCGGGAGCACCCGCCCCGACGAGCGATAAAGAAAACAGGGCAAGGCATAGCCTTGCCCTGTACA
>JAIRSV010000059.1 GCA_031255275.1 Proteiniphilum sp. | reverse complement strand
GCCGCCCCCTCAAACACAGTGACGTACAACCGGCCTTTGTCTAATCCGAGCGTTCCGGTCAGGTATTCCCACGCCCAGGCAATGGCCTCTTTCTTGAAATAGTCGCCGAACGACCAGTTGCCCAGCATCTCAAACATGGTATGATGATAGGTATCATGTCCCACCTCCTCCAGGTCGTTGTGCTTGCCGCTCACGCGCAGGCATTTCTGCGAGTCGGCCACCCGCGGATATTTCACCGGCGCGTTTCCCAGAATGACATCCTTAAACTGATTCATGCCCGCATTGGTAAACATCAGCGTAGGGTCATCCTTTATCACCATGGGGGCTGAAGGTACGATGCGGTGCTCTTTAGATTGAAAAAAGTCTTTGAACGACTGGCGAATCTCTTTGGAAGTGATCATATATTCTATTATTTATTTTTAAACAGTGGGCAAAATTACATGAAATACTTCGTTTCCCCAAGTGAAGTTAATAGTTAGATGGTCTCCGCGCAGCATGAACAACCGTTGAATAACGTGAACCGTAGCGAACGAACAGCGGAATAGCTGATTTCCGGAGAAATTGAAGCAGTTACAGTCTTTTTCACTATATTTGCAGCACCGGATTTGTATTTATCGCGAAAAGTCCGGTACTGACAGCAATATTCGAGATTTATCAGAGAATTATCAACAATAAGATACAAACACACTCAGTAACATTTATGAATGAAATTAAATTTTACAACGGTGAGAATATTCCGTTGGAACTGCACAAGGTACGTATCGTGCAGAAGCTGCACCTGGTTCCCATCGAGAGGCGGCTGGAAGCTTTGCGGGAGGGAGGATTCAACACCTTCAGGCTTAACACCAGGGATGTATTCCTCGACATGCTGACCGACAGCGGCACCAATGCCATGAGCGACAATCAGGTGGCGGCGATGATGCAGGCCGATGACGCTTACGCCGGATCACAGAGTTTTTTCCGCCTGCAAAAGGCCGTGGAGGATGTGCTGGGTAAAAAATACTATCTTCCCGTACACCAGGGTCGCGCGGCGGAGAATATCCTGTCGAACGCATACGTGCGCAAGGGGAGCCTGATCCCGATGAATTACCACTTTACCACCGCGATGGCGCACATCACCCAGTATGGGGGAAAGATTGCGGAGTTACTTTACGACGATGCTTACGTGATCAACTCGTCGCACCCCTTCAAAGGAAATATGAATATTGAAAAGCTGGAAGAGGTCATCAAGATTCACGGAGCGAAGAACGTCCCGTTCATCCGCATGGAAGCGTCCACGAACCTTATCGGGGGACAGCCCTTTTCGGTACGGAACCTGAGGGACGTGAGGGCTATCGCCGACAAATACGGTATCCGGCTCGTCCTCGACGCGAGTCTGCTGGGCGAAAACGCTTACCTGGTGATCCGGCGGGAAGAGGAGTTCAAAGACTGTTCGATGGGCGAAGTGATACGGATCATGACCGGCCTTGCCGATATTGTTTACTTCTCCGCCCGCAAGCTGAGTTCTTCGCGCGGAGGGGGGATCTGTACGGATAATATTGACATTTATCGCGAACTGGAGGCGCTTGTGCCGCTCTTCGAGGGATTCCTGACTTACGGAGGCATCTCCGTCCGCGAAATCGAGGCGATGGCCGTGGGCCTGTATGAAACGCTTGATGAAACGATCATCAGTCAAAGTCCCGATTTCATTGCTTATCTGGTGAACGCTCTCGATACGTACGGAGTGCCGGTGGTAAAGCCGGCCGGCGTGCTGGGCGCCCACGTGGACGCGATGAAGGTGTGCGAACACATCCCGCAGAAGGAGTATCCTGCCGGGGCGCTGGCCGCGGCGCTGTTCCTCGTTTCGGGTATCCGCGGAATGGAAAGGGGTACTGTCTCCAATCAGCGCGACGAGTATGGCAACGAGACTTATGCCGATATGGAACTGGTGCGGCTGGCCATTCCCCGCCGGGTATTTACCCTGTCTCAGATCAAATATGTGGTGGACAGGATGACCTGGCTCTACGATAATCGGGCGCTGATCGGCGGACTCCGTTTCGTGTACGAACCGCCGGTACTCCGTTTCTTCATGGGCGGACTGGAGCCGGTAAGCGACTGGCCGCTGAAGCTGATTGCCAAATTCAAGGACGATTTCGGCGAAAGCCTGTAACCCTTTACCCGGTCACGTCCGACCCTGCCTGTCTTCGTGTCCGTATCCATATCCATGTCAGTAAAGCAGCATATTTTTGAAACCCGGCAGCGCTTCATTCATCCCCGGAAGTAAAAATCAGAACATATAAAAAATCGGAGAGAAACAGGGTCAACCCTGGTTTCTCTCCGATAAATCATTTAATTCCGTCCAATAAACCGTAACGCTTATTCAGGACTGCTCACCATTTCTTCTCCGTCACAGTCCCTCCGGGCGGAAACGGCGGAATCGGATCCTCATCTATCACGAAGTCTACGGGCAGAAGGCATTTCACATGTACCTTTTCGCCATTATTCTCGCCCGGAATCCATTTCGGCATAAGCCCCAGCACACGGACGGCCTCTGCGTTGAGCAGCTCATCCGATCCTTCCACCACCTCTATATTCGAAATGGAACCGTCGCCGGCCACAATAAACGAGCAGAGGATCCGCCCTTCGATACCGTCCTGCAGCGCTTTGACCGGATAGCGGAGATTATGCGCAATGAAGGCGGAGAGTCCCGACTCTCCATAGACGTACTGCGGCATCCTGTCTACGATTGTATAAATAATGTTGTTCTCCACTACCCCGGGGTCGGTCTTGGAATAATCGCGGACGGGCTGGACGGGACTGCCGGCTACCGCCCCTGCGTTCTGATTAAGCCTGAAGTACATGGGTACGTATGTCTCCGAACGCACTGTCAGTCCCTTGTGCCTGGCGGGACGCCAGCGCGGCATGGCTTGCAGTATGCGCAGCGCTTCTCCGTTGAGCAGCGAATCTGCGCGATGGATAATCTTAAAGTTCGAGAGTGAGCCGTCTTTCTCTACCACGAATGTATATACTACCAGTCCCTGTATGTTGCGTTCCTTCGCTTCGTCGGGATATTTCAACGTGCCGGAGATAAACCGGTGCAGTTCCGGAGTTCCCCCCGGATAAACAGGCATGACATCGGGATCCCGAACAATCCTGTTGCTGTTCGAGAGCGGCGCTTCCTGCGCCGTGACAATTGACTGCTTCGCGGCGAAGCTCCAGACGAGAACGGATACCGCGAAAACAAAGAGAAACTTACGTATATTCATTTGACTTATATGCTTTGAAATGGTGTTATTACCGGTTCTAACCCCGGGAACAAAGATATAAAAAACCATCGGTTCGCACAAAGCTTTTTAAAACAGACGCATTATGAATTTCTCGCTGAAAATCCGTACCTTTGCGCCCTTAAAAAAAGATTGTTTTTACATGCAGAATATCCGGAATATAGCCATCATAGCCCATGTCGACCACGGTAAAACCACGCTGGTGGACAAAATGCTGATGGCGGGACACCTCTTCAGGGATAACCGCCCGGCGGAGGATCTGATCCTCGACAGCAACGACCTGGAACGTGAACGGGGTATCACCATCCTCTCGAAGAATGTCTCCATACGATACCGCGACATCAAAATAAATATTATTGACACACCGGGACATGCCGACTTCGGCGGCGAAGTGGAGCGTGTGCTCAACATGGCGGACGGCTGTCTGCTGGTGGTCGACGCTTTTGAAGGGCCTATGCCGCAAACCCGCTTCGTATTGCAAAAGGCGCTGGAGATCGGCCTGAAACCCATTTTGGTAATCAACAAGGTGGACAAGCCTAACTGCCGGCCCGAGGAGGTACAGGAGAACGTGTTCGACCTGATGTTCAGCCTCGACGCTACCGAGGAGCAGCTTGACTTCCCTACCGTTTACGGCTCTGCCAAGCAGGGATGGATGTCGGACGACTGGCAGAAACCGTCCACCGGCATCACTCCCCTGCTGGACGCCATCATCAGGTATATCCCTGCCCCCAAAGTGCAGGAAGGGATACCGCAGATGCTGATCACCTCTCTCGACTTCTCCAGCTATGTAGGACGTATCGCCGTCGGTCGCGTGCATCGCGGCACGATCGCCTCCAACAGGGATTACGCCCTTTGCAAGCGGGACGGGAGTATCAAAAGGATTCGCATCAAGGAGGTAAACCTGTTTGAGGGACTGGGACGCGTCAGGACGGATGAGGCTGCCTCCGGCGACATCTGTGCGCTGATCGGGATCGAGGGGTTCGACATCGGGGATACCATTACCGATCCGGACAAACCGCAACCGCTTGACCCTATTGCTATCGACGAGCCGACCATGTCGATGCTGTTCACCATCAACAACTCCCCTTTTTTCGGGCAGGACGGGAAATATGTGACTTCGCGACACATCTACGAGCGACTGGTAAGGGAACTGGACAAAAACCTGGCGCTCCGCGTGGAGGAAACCGGCAGTTCCGATTCATGGATCGTGTACGGACGGGGGGTACTGCACCTCTCGGTGCTGATCGAGACCATGCGTCGCGAGGGGTATGAGTTGCAGGTGGGGCAGCCGCAGGTGATCATCAAGGAGATCGGCGGCGAGAAGCATGAGCCGGTGGAACAGCTCACGGTGAACCTTCCGGAGGAGCCGGCCAGCAAGATCATCGACGTCATCACCCGCCGCAGGGGAGAGCTGCTCTCCATGGAGAACAGGGGAAACCGTATGCACATGGAGTTTGTGATCCCGTCGCGCGGTATCATCGGACTGAATAATATTGTGCTCACCCTTTCCGCCGGGGAGGCTATCATGGCGCACCGTTTCCTGGACTTCCGGCCGTGGAGGGGGAATATCGAAAAGCGACAGAATGGTTCCATCATCGCCGGGGAATCGGGGAATGTATATGCTTATGCGCTGGACAAGCTGCAGGACAGGGGCAAATTCTTCATCAAGCCGCAGACGGATGTTTACGAAGGGCAGGTAGTGGGCGAACACAATAAGGAGGGCGATCTGGTGGTCAACGTCACCAAATCGAAGAAGCTGACTAACGTGCGTGCGTCGGGAAGCGACGATAAGGCGCAACTGGCTCCGCCTGTGATTTTCAGCCTCGAGGAGGCGCTGGAATACATCAGGGAGGACGAGTATGTGGAGGTGACGCCCAGGCACATGCGCATCCGCAAGATACTGCTGGATGAAAATGACCGCAAGCGGGCGGTCAAGAGGGGGTAATTACGGACGGGGAAGAAAGGCGCGGATTACCTGATGAGTGCGATAAACTCCTCGCGGGTTTTCTGTTCGCGGAAGACGCCGGTAAAGTCGGAAGTGGTGGTAACGGAGTGCTGCTTTTCCACGCCCCGCATCTGCATGCACATGTGCTGCGCTTCGATCACGACCATCACACCCATAGGGTTCAGCGTCTTCTGGATACACTCTTTGATTTGGGTAGTAAGGCGTTCCTGCACCTGCAGTCGCCGGGCGAATACGTCTACCGTCCGGGCGATTTTACTCAATCCGGTGATATATCCGTCGGGAATGTAGGCTACGTGCGCCTTTCCGAAGAATGGGAGCAGGTGATGCTCGCACAGCGAGAAGAGGTCAATATCCTTCACGATTACCATCTGCCGGTAGTCTTCCCGGAACAGGGCCGAACGCAATATCGCTTCCGGATCCTGCCAGTATCCCTTCGTCAGGTGTTGCATGGCCTTTGCCACCCGTTCGGGCGTTCGCGTCAATCCTTCGCGGCGCTCATCCTCCCCCAGGAGTGAGAGGATTTCGCGCATGTGACCGGCGATGACCGACCTGTTTTTCTCCAATTCTTCGGAAGACATCTGTTCTGGTTTCTGTTTTCTGTTCTGTGTGCTGTTTCCGTACGGTGTTACGGTGGTGTCTCAATGCTCTTCTCCGTATGTGTGGTCGAGGGGTATCTTTACTTCGTCTACCACTATGTACATCTCCTTCCCGAATGAGGGAAACGTTTTTATCATCTCCTTCATCACCTCTTCGGCTTCGTGCCGGTGCTCGAAGTTTCCTACCCGCAATCGCCAGAAGGGTGATTCGAAAAGGACTGTCGTTTCGTGAGCGGGGTATGCGCTGTTGATCTGCTGCTGTTTCTGTTGCGCTTCGTTTTTGGAGGTGCGCTGGTCGTTTCCCGAAAAGGCCTGTATCTTGTAACCGCGTACGCGATAATACTGCGTCGCCCCGTCTGCGCTGGTGTATACCTTTCGGGGGGGAGACATCGGGCGTCCCAGTATGTGCCCGATGCTTTCGTCCTCATAGACGGTGACGCGCCCTTTGCCGTAAACGGTGGAGTTTAACTCTTGCAGTATCTCTTTCCTTTGCGGCGACTGGGCGCCGGCGCCGGCGCCGGCGAAGACCGGCAGCAGCAGAAAAAGAAGGGTGTAGCGACGGAGATGTCTCATAGCTTTTGTGTGACGGGTTTAGAATGCTTCGATGATGGGCATAAACTTGTCTGCGCTCAGTGAGGCGCCGCCGATGAGGCCGCCGTCTACATCGGGATTGGAGAAGAGTTCTTTCGCATTCCCTGCATTGGCGCTTCCGCCATAGAGGATGGAGGTATTATCGGCGATCTCTTCGCCATATTTTGCGGCCAGCGTCCTGCGGATGAAGGCGTGCATCTCCTGTGCCTGGGCGGGGGAGGCTGTTCTTCCCGTTCCGATGGCCCAGACCGGTTCGTAAGCCAGTATGAGTTTGGCGAAATCTTCGGGTGAAAGGTCGAAGAGGGAGGCTTCGATCTGCGATTTCACCGTATCGAAGTGTTTGCCTGATTCTCTTTCTTCCAGTACTTCTCCGATGCAGAAGATGGGGGTGAGGCCGGCGGTAAGTGCCAGTTTCACCTTTTCCTTCAGTATTTCGGGCGTCTCGTGATAGTAGGCGCGGCGTTCGCTGTGTCCCAAAATCACATACCGGGCGCCGGTGGAGGCGATCATTGATGCCGATACTTCGCCGGTATAGGCGCCTGATTCTTTGTCGGCGCAATTCTGGGCGGCAACGCCTATCCTGTCTGTGTCGACGCTGCTGACGGCGCTTGACAGGTGTATGTATGGCGTACCGATTATTACTTTGCAGTGCACGGTTTTGCCTTTCAGCGCTTCGTTCAATTCTCTTGCCAGTGCAATTCCTTCCTGCAGGCTTTTGTTCATTTTCCAGTTGCCTGCTACAATGTTCTTTCTCATACGGTTTATAAAATATATATAATTAAAAATTCAATGATTTGTCCAGCCGTGTTCTGTCCGGCACGTTGCTGTCGTCCCACTTGCCGGTCACCGTTCCCTCTTTCAGCAGCATCAGTCCGGGATTTGCCCGGATCATGGTTTTCAGTACCCGCTCGTCGGCGTGGCAGAACTGAAATCCGGTTTGGTGCTTTTGCTCCCATTTGTCCACCGTGACGGCGGACGATGCGGTGAGGAGATAGAAGAGGCAGCCTTTTTCTGCGGCGTAGCGATGTACTTCTCTGAAGCGTTCCAGGTGTCGCAGGTTCGTCTTCTCCAGCAAACAGGCGATCATCAGGAAGGTGGGGGTGGGTGATGAGAGGAGGTTGCCGGTAATATCTTCGCCGGCGTAGCGGGAGGCGGAGGCTTCGTCATACCGGAGTGTTTCTACGGTGAAGTCTTCGATGGCGGGCTTTTCACCCTTCTTCACCAGTTTCGTTTTCATCCTTACAAATGTCCACGTGGAGTCGTTCCACGGATAGTTCTCTTCGGTAAATTCCTTCTCTTCGCCTCCCTTGCTGTAGATGAAGAGGGTTTCCAGCACGTCTGCCTTTGCGGGATCGACTGTCATTTGCCGGGGAATACTGGCGCCGATTTTGTAGGGTCGGAAATCCAGTACGGGCAGCCGGTATATGTTGTGCAGGGAGAACAGCAGGCAGGAGAGTATTGTGAGGGGTGCGGCGATGAGTTTTCCCTTTCTCCGGAGGAGCGGGGTGATTTGTTTCCATTTCGCCGTCAGCAGGATCGTTCCGGCCAGGAGCACCAGGTTTTTGTAAAAGGTCTGCCAGTTGCTGATGATAAATGCGTCGCCGAAGCATCCGCAGTCCTTTACCGGGTTGGCTATGGCGATCCAGAGCGTGAGTGGCGTGAAGAAGATCATGAGCAGGAGGGTCAGGCGCACCGTCCACTTCCGGAAGAGGCCGAGCAGGAGGAAGAGGCCGAGGGAAAATTCGACCGTCACCATAAGGACGGCGGCGGGCAGGGCCAGCGGGAAAAGTGTGGTGAGATTCAGTTCGGTCAGGTAGTCTTCCATCTTGTAGGAAAGGCCGAGCGGATCGACTGCTTTCACGAATCCGGAGAACAGGAAGGTTGCTCCGACGATGATGCGGGATATTTCGACCGGATATTTCACTGTTTTGTTCGTTAAGCTCATTTTTAATCTTGTCTGTGCGGGGATTTGGCTTTGCCGGCCGGTTATTATTCTTTTCCGAAGTGCAGTTTGATCAGTCCGAATATGGCATAATTGATCATGTCTTTATAATTGGCGTCGATGCCTTCGGACACGAGTGTTTTACCGCTGTTGGCTTCAATCTCTTTCGTGCGTTGAATCTTCATCAGGATCAGGTCGGTACAGGAGCTGATCCGCATGTTGCGCCATGCTTCGCCGTAATCATGGTTTTTGGCCTCCATCAGCGTCTTCGATTCAGCCGCGAAGCGGTCATAAAGCGTCAGCGCCTTTTCGGCCGGAATGTCAGCCTGGTCGGCATAGCCCAGTTCGAGCTGGATCAGCCCGATGAGGCCATAGTTCACTATGCCGACATATTCGGGGAAAATACCTTCGCCGGCCACCTTGCAGTCCTTCGCCATTTCGAGCGTGCGCACGCGCTTTGCCTTGATAAAGATCTGGTCGGTGACAGACTCGGGGCGGAGGATTCTCCATGCCGTACCGTAGTCCTTCAGTTTTTTAGCGAACAGATCTCGGCAGAGAGCGAGTACTTCGTCAAATTGATGGTAGGTAGTGTCCATTTCGAATTTGTATGTCTGTTTTACTGAAACATGCGGACAAAGGTAATAAAAAAATGCTGATGAGAGAATGTGGCAATGCGGAGAAAGCACACAGCTCGGGGGGCGCCGTTCCGGCGCAATGATGAGGCTTGTGAAGAGAAGAAGCGGAGAAGTGGAGAAAATCAGCTCGGGGAGCGCCCGAGTGGCAAGGGGCGGGAGCACCCGCCCCGACGAACGATAAAGAAAGCAGGGCAAGGCATGCCTTGCCCGTACATTATATATATAGCCATCGCGTAGCGACGGAATATTGGTAGAAGCACGGATACCGCCTGCGAAAACCCGTCCCGTCAGGGACGGAATATGGGTCACGCTGCCGCCGGGAATATATTTCGTACCTGACGGCACGAAACTCCTGGGGATGATATTCATGTTTTCTACCAACATATTGTCCCTCCGGGACACTTTTTCGCTCGTCGGGGCGGGTGCTCCCGCCCCTTGCCACTCGGGCGCTCCCCGAGCCGGTTTTTCTCCGCTTCTCGACTTCTAAAAAAAACATTTTCAACTTTCCACTTTCCACTGTCCATTAAGGAAGGGGGTGCGTTGACTAATTTTTATCCGTTTGCGTATAATTTAGCATTTTGTACTATCTTTGCCCCGTCTTTCGCTTTAATGTAATTTTAGAAAGACGAAAGATATATCAACATCCAAACAATTAATTTTCAGAAAACTATCAGTAATGCAGAATAAACCTTTCAAAATCTTTTCAGGCACCAGGTCTCGCTACTTTGCCGAAAAGGTATGCAACAGTCTGCGCTGTCCGTTGGGTAACATGATCATCGAACATTTTGCCGACGGTGAGTTTGCCGTGTCCTACGAAGAATCTATTCGCGGCAATCAGGTATTCCTTATCCAGTCCACATTTCCCAGTTCCGAAAACCTGATGGAACTGCTGCTGATGATTGATGCTGCCAAACGCGCTTCGGCAAAATCTATCGTCGCCGTGATACCCTACTTCGGCTGGGCGAGGCAGGACAGAAAGGATAAACCTCGCGTGAGCATCGGCGCCAAGCTGATTGCCGACATGCTGGCGGCTTCCGGAATCAACCGTCTGATTACGATGGACCTGCACGCCGATCAGATTCAGGGCTTTTTCAACGTACCGGTAGATCATCTCTACGCCTCCGGCGTTTTCACCGAATACGTCAGGCAGCTCGGACTGAACAATATGGTCATCGCTACGCCCGACGTGGGCGGAACGAAACGGGCCAGTGCCTATTCCAAATTTCTGGGATGCCCTATGGTGATCTGCTATAAGATCAGGAAGAAGGCTAACGAAATTTCTGACATGCAGATAATCGGTGATGTGCAGGGTATGGATGTGTTGCTGATCGACGATATTGTGGATACTGCCGGAACCATTACCCGGGCGGCTGACCTGATTATGGAGAACGGAGCCTGTTCGGTGAGGGCCATAGCCAGTCACGCCGTGATGTCTGACCCGGCATCGTCGAGGATCGACCATTCCAAACTGACGGAGATGATTTTTACCGACAGTATTCCCTATATCCGGAAGTCGGAAAAGGTGAAAATCCTTTCCGTCGCCAACATGTTTGCCAACGCCATCATGAGGGTATGCAACAATGAATCCATCAGTTCGCTGTATGTAGGCTGAACCCGGTACCCCTCAAGTCATGCGCGCCGGCCGGCGCGGACAGACCCGGCCGCGTGTCAAAATGAAAAAAGAGACTGCACTCAAATTAGAGGCAGTCTCTTTCAACTTAAAAACAAAAAAAACCGCGTGACTGATGAGTCAGGAGGGTCAGTGCACCGCGTTTACGACAGGGATATGCGGGTTTTGACGGTATGCAGCAGTCCCTCGCAGGCGTCTTCCAGCAGGTCGAGAACCAGCTCGAAGCCTGATGCGCCGCCGTAGTAGGGATCCGGTACGTGGTCGTGATGGGGATGTTGCCGGGAAAATTCGGTCATCATGTGGATCTTTCCCGTCTGTTCCCAGCTGGAAGCCATCGCCTTTACACTGGCGAAATTCTGTCTGTCCATCACGAGGATGTAATCGAAATCGTCGAAATCGGATTTCCTGAATTTCCGGGCGGGACTGCGAAAGTCATAACCTCTTCGTTTGCCGTGGCGCCGCATCCGTTCGTCGGGAAGTTCGCCTTCGTGCCAGCCGGAAGTGCCGGCCGAGTCTACCTCTATCACGTCCTGTAAACCGCTTTTCTCCACCACGGTCGCCATGATGCCTTCGGCTGCCGGCGAACGGCAAATATTCCCCAGACAAACAAAAAGCAATCGGATATTTTTTTTACTATCCTTTGTAGAAACTGTCATTATCATATTGAAGCGGATTTTTCATAACCTTAACAATGGTGCAAAGATAATGGATTTCCCATAAATTACAAAAATTATATTTCCGCTTATTTGGCTACCATTGCATCTTAAGTTTTCACACAACCGGAAGCTGTCATTTTCGGGCGAACTTCTGCCACGAATCATACCGTTGTCGGGGGGAGAATGGTCAGGTTATCAATTCCGTTTCATGCGAAAGTGTCAGTCATCTGGAGAAATTTGATTCATGGAGCAAAATCCGAACATTTGTAACCGTCCCGTGGTGCGGAATCATTCCACGGAAGCCGTACCGGAAAAGGATATTAAGTCAGAGATAAAGATGAAGGGGAACAGGATTACACGTGCCCTTTATGTTGCCGGGGGGGAGTAGTGCGCGCACTGTTGCCGGGCTGTCTTGCCTCAGCGGCAGTATTTATCCAGCATCACCTTCATCTCCTGCTGCAGTTTGCCTGCTTCCCGGGCGGCAGCGCCGGCAAAGTCCTCGCTGCTGTCGGCATAGATGATTCCCCGCGAGGAGTTGACCAGCAGGCCGCAGTGCCTGTTCATTCCGTAGCGGCACACCTCTTCCAGCGAACCGCCCTGTGCTCCGACGCCGGGCACGAGCAGGAAATGATCGGGTACGATCCGGCGCACGTCCTCAAACAGTTTCGCCTGCGTGGCGCCTGTCACATACATCATCTGCTCGTCGGTGCCCCACTGTTGCGATACGCGCAGCACTTTCTCGAACAGGCGTTCGCCGTTCCGATCCTCCGTCAGCTGGAAGTCTTGCGACCCTCCGTTGCTGGTGAGTGCGAGCAGGATGACCCAGCGTCCGGCAAAGGTCAGAAAGGGCTTCACGCTGTCTTCCCCCATGTAGGGGGCTACCGTCACGGCGTCAAGCTTCGTCGTGCCGAAAAAGGCGCGGGCATACATCTCGCTTGTGTGGCCGATGTCGCCCCGCTTGGCGTCGGCGATGATGAATATCTCCGGATGTCGCTGTTGTATGTAGGCTACGGTTTTCTCGAAAGTCGCCCATCCGCTCGCGCCTTCGCTTTCGAAGAAGGCCAGATTGGGTTTGCACGCTACGCAGCTGGGGGCTGTGGCGTCGATAATGGCTCTGTTAAATTCGTAAATCGGATCTTCGGTGTCCAGCAGGTGTTCGGGAATCTTTTTTATATCCGCATCCAGTCCCACGCAAAGGAAGGATTGCTTTTTCAGGATCTGTTCAAATAACTGTTGTCTGGTCATAATTCTGCATATTTTTAAAGTGTGGAATATCGTGTGGCTTTGTGTGCGAAGCGGCGGTGTGTCCCCCCTAAAGTTCCGCCTCTTTCATTCTTTCGGCATTTTCGCTCACCATCAGCCGGTCGATGAAGCCCTGTATGTCGCCTTCCATGAATGTCGGGAGGTTGTATGCGGTGCAGTTGATGCGGTGATCGGTGATGCGTCCCTGGGGATAGTTGTAGGTGCGGATTTTTGCCGAACGGTCGCCCGTGGAGACCATCGTCTTCCGCCGCGAGGCTATGTCGCCCTGTCTTTTGGACAGCTCGATGTCATAGAGCTTCGTGCGCAGCATCTGCATGGCGATTTCCCTGTTTTTGAGCTGGGAGCGGGCCTGCTGGCAGACGACTACTATGCCCGATGGCCTGTGGGTGAGCTGTACTTTGGTCTCTACCTTGTTTACGTTCTGTCCGCCGGCTCCGCTCGAGCGGGCGGTGTGAAAATCAATGTCGGCCGGGTTAAGCTCCACGTCAAACTCCTCCGCCTCGGGCAGCACGGCGACCGTGGCGGCTGAGGTGTGGACGCGTCCCTGGGTTTCGGTGCGGGGTACCCGCTGCACGCGGTGTACGCCCGATTCGTATTTCAGTGTGCCGTAGACGTCGTTGCCGCTCACGGTGAAGATGATTTCCTTGTATCCGCCTGCGGCGCCTTCGGTGAAGCTGACCGTTTCGGCTCTCCAACCTTTGCTCTCGCAATATTTGACGTACATCCTGTAAAGGTCGCCTGCAAAGATGGAGGCCTCGTCGCCGCCCGTACCGCCGCGGATTTCCATTACCACGTTTTTGGCGTCTTCGGGGTCGGCGGGGATAAGCAGGAGTTTGATTTTCTCTTCCAGCAGGGGCAGTTTTCCGGTGCCGGCGGTCAGTTCCTCGCCGGCCAGTTGTCTCAGGTCGGCGTCCGGTTCGCGGAGGAGGATCTCTTTCGCTTCGGCGACGCCTTCCAGCGTCGACTTGTATTCGTTGCGCACATCTATTATCTTTTTGAGGTCGCTGTATTCCCTGTTCAGTTTCACGTAGCGCTCCATGTCCGAGATCACTTCGGGATCGGTGATCAGCGTGCGTACCTCTTCGAAGCGGATGACCAGGTGTTCTAACTTGTCGAGTAATGAGTTTTCTGACATATACTGTTCTTATGTGTAACGGAACTGTCCGAATTCACTGTCTATCACCAGTTCGCGAACGTCTGATTTTTCGACGTATCCCACAGTCCGGGCTTCGATGCCGAACGAGAGGGAGATGTCAATCACCCGTTGCGCATGTGCGGGGGGGAGGTAGATTTCCATCCGGTGCCCCATGTTGAATACTTTGTACATTTCGTCCCAGGCCGTGCCCGACTCCTTCCGGATCATGCCGAAGAGGGGGGGGACGGGGAAGAGGTTGTTTTTTACCGCCCGGAGGCCTTCTCCCAGGAAGTGGAGTATCTTGGTCTGTGCGCCGCCCGAACAGTGTATCATGCCGTGTATGCCGTGCCTCAGTTCCGCGAGGAGCGCGGAGATGACCGGCGCGTATGTGCGGGTGGGGGAGAGCGTCAGCTTTCCGGCGTCGATACCCAGGCCTTCGATTTCATCGGTCAGCTTCATTCCGCCCGAATAGACCAGGTGGGCGGGAATGGAGGCGTCGTAGCTTTCGGGGTATTTTTGCGCCAGGTAGCCGGCAAATACGTCGTGACGGGCAGAGGTGAGTCCGTTGCTGCCCATTCCGCCGTTGTACTCCTTTTCGTAGGAGGCCTGTCCCGACGACGAAAGTCCCACGATCACGTCACCGGCCTGAATGTGGGCGTTGTCGATGACGTCAGAGCGTTTCATCCGGCACGTCACCGTGCTGTCCACGATGATGGTGCGCACGAGGTCGCCCACATCAGCCGTTTCGCCGCCCGTCGGGTGGATGTGTACGCCGAGTGCTGAGAGTTCCTCGCACAGTTCGCGGGTACCGTTGATGATGGCGGAGATTACCTCGCCGGGGATCAGTTTTTTGTTTCTTCCGATGGTGGATGAGAGCAGGATGTTGTCCGCAGCGCCTGTGCAGAGGAGGTCGTCCACGTTCATCACCAGAGCGTCCTGTGCGATACCCTTCCAGACGGATATATCGCCGGTTTCGCGCCAGTAGACGTAGGCCAGAGACGATTTGGTTCCGGCTCCGTCGGCGTGCATGATGTTACAGTATTGCGGATCGTTGCCCAGATAGTCAGGCACGATTTTGCAGAATGCTTTCGGGAAAATGCCTTTGTCGACCGTTCTGATGGCGTAGTGTACGTCTTCTTTCGAGGCTGAAACACCTCTTTGTAAATATCGTTGATTTTCTGTCATGAATTTTACTCTAACCCCTACCGTAACGTAGTGTGTAATGTGTATATGGATACAAATGTACGAAAAAAAGAGTGATATTCCGTTGTTATTCACATGCAGCGCTCGTGTCAGCTCCGCCGGCGCGGATTTCAGAATCAGGGACTCCGTCTTAGCTCGGGGAGCGCCGGAGCGGCAAGGGGCGGGAGCACCCGCCCCGACGAGCGATTTCTTTGCATGAACTGCGCACGGTGTGCGAATAACGCGAAGGTCGCGAGCGAACAGCGCCGGAATCGTGCAAAAAAGTACCCGAAGGAGATACATTCTCAAATATAATTTATAACTTTGACACCCCGTGAAGCTCTTTTATACGGGCTGTGTACGAAAACGGACTCCGAAATTTCCACAGACGGCTGAAAGAATGATCCGGACAAGAATTATGAACTGACTTTATAATAACATAAATATCCGTATGAGACCTTTTATTCACGAAGACTTTCTGCTTCAGAACGATACGGCGCGTGAGCTGTATCACGCACATGCCGAAGGATTACCCGTAATCGACTATCACTGCCACCTCAATCCCGCGCACATTGCCGGAGACCGTGTCTTCGACAACCTGGGGGAGATATGGCTTGAGGGTGACCATTATAAGTGGCGCGCGATGCGCGCCAACGGCGTGGCCGAGAAGTACTGCACGGGCAGGGAGACGACGGACAGGGAAAAATTTGACAAATGGGCGGAAACGGTTCCCTTCACCATGCGGAATCCCCTGTATCACTGGACGCACCTGGAACTGAAGGCCGCCTTTGGCGTGGACAAACTGCTGAAACCGGAAACGGCCGGAGAAATATATGATATATGTACTGCAAAACTTCGTACGCCGGAATTCTCCGCCCGTGGACTGATGAGGAAATTCCGCGTGGAGACGGTCTGTACGACCGACGACCCGGCGGACAGCCTGGAACATCACACCGCCCTCCGGGACGAAGGCTTCGAAATCAAAGTGCTCCCCACCTGGCGCCCCGACAGGGCTATGGCGGTGGAAAACCCGGAGGAATACCGCGCGTACCTGGAGAAACTGTCGGAGGTCTCCGGCGTGACGATCGACTCGTTCGACGACCTGCTCGACGCCCTCCGGAAACGTCACGACTTCTTTGCCGGTGCGGGCTGCAAACTCTCCGACCACGGCCTCGAAGAGTTCCATGCCGATGAGTATACGCAGGCCGAAATCGAACGGATTTTCGCGAAAGTGTACGACGGCAGAGAACCGGCGCCGCAAGAAATCTCGAAATTCAAATCGGCCATGCTCCACGAGGGCGCCCTGATGGACTGGGAAAAGGGCTGGACGCAGCAATTCCACTATGGCGCTCTGCGCAACAACAACACGCGACTCTTCCGGCAACTCGGTCCCGATACGGGATTCGATTCCATCGCCGATCTCAATGTGGCAAAAGCAATGAGTCGCTTCTTCGACCGGCTCGACAGGGATGACCGCCTGACCAAAACCATTATTTACAACCTCAATCCCCGGGATAACGACATGGTCGCCACCATGATCGGTAACTTTCAGGACGGATCGGTCGCCGGAAAGATGCAATTCGGTTCCGGA
>JAIRSV010000054.1 GCA_031255275.1 Proteiniphilum sp. | reverse complement strand
CTGTTCGACACGAAAGAATCGGATTTTTCCATCGCAAAAGGCCTGTTCAAAGGGCATCCGAAAGCTGACGCGGCGAAATTCGTATTCGAGGCTTTCCGGCAAAAAAACTTTATGGTGGGTGCCTATTTCTCCAAACCCGACTGGCACAGCCAGTATTACTGGTGGGATTATTATGCAACACCCAACCGGAATGTGAATTACAAAAACGAACGGCATCCGCAACGATGGGAAAACTTCAAGAAATTTACGTTCAACCAGATACAGGAGTTGATGACGAACTACGGCGACATCGATATTCTCTGGCTCGACGGAGGCTGGGTAGCTCCTCCCCGGCAGGATATCGACATGGACAGGATTGCGGCAATGGCACGCGGCAACCAGCCCGGCCTGCTGATAGTTGACCGCACCATCCGCGGAAAATACGAGAACTACCAGACGCCCGAACGATCCATTCCCGCCAAACAACTCCCCTCCCCCTGGGAAAGCTGCATCCCCCTGAGCAGCGACTGGGGATGGGTTCCGAACGCCGCTTTCAAAACGCCGGCGAAAGTGATCGCGTCACTGATAGAAGTTGCGGCAAAAGGAGGGAACCTTCTGCTGGGCGTAGGTCCTACTCCCGAAGGGATTATCCAGCCCGAAGTGGAAGCAATACTGAAAGAGATCGGCGACTGGCTCGCAATAAACGGGAAAGGCATTTATAACACCCGCATCACCCCCCATTACCACAGCGGAGATGTATGGTTCACCGCCGACAGGGACAACAAAACAGTTTACGCTCATTATATTCCCGACAGCGGCAGGGAAATCCCCCCCACAGTCGAATGGGAAGGCAATACGCCCAAAAAGGGGAGTAAAGTCACGCTTCTGCACACGAAAAAACAGGTAAAATGGCAGGCTGAAGGAAACAAGACCCGCATAATATTGCCCGTAATCAAGAATCAGGGCAACTTACCGCTGGTATTTTCATTTGAAACAAGTCAATAAATCATCCCGCCCCGACGGAATAATGACGGAAGGGGTATCCCGTCCGGCGTCCGCGACGGGGACAGCACCAATCCCGGCCGGGGTCACACGGAAGTTTGGTGTAAGACGAACCCAGGCCTGTCTGCTGTCTCATTGAAGTCCGGTACGAAGATTTTTTCGCGAAAACCGGGGGCTTGCTCCTGACTTGTCCGAATTATCTCTGTTTTCAAATACAGAAAAATCATTCTCCACCTCCTATTATCCTATTGCCCGGAGAGTTTATGGGAGCTCCCAAAAGGTTTATGGGGGTTCCCAAAAGGTTTATGGGGGTTCCCAAAAAGTTTATGGGGGTTCCCAAAAAGTTTTTGGGAGCTCCCGAAAGGTTCATGGGGGTTCCCGAAAGGTTCATGGGGGTTCCCGAAAGGTTCATGGGAGCTCCCGAAAGGTTCATGGGAGCTCCCGAAAGGTTCATGGGAGCTCCCGAAAGGTTCATGGGGGCTCCCGAAAAGCTCACGGGAGCTCCCGAAAAGGGTGCCGGAACGGTACAATAATCACATCAATCACCGGCATCACCGGCATTACGGTCCAGACAATCCGCGTTGACGGAATGAACTGCGTGCGAAACACAAACAATGACGTAAATACCTGAAAAACTGCTGTAATTTCACAATACAGACCGTGAATATTTATCAAAAAGCAAAGTTCCGCCGGCCTCCGTCAAAAAAAATGCAACAAATAACAAAAAAAAAGAGGTTTCAGATAAGGAATATTTGAAATTAATCGTATATCTTTGCCGTCTGATGTTGAATCGACAAAGGTGTCCTTTATATTCATGAGGGAGTTCCACCGGCGATCGACATAAAACCGAACGGATAAAAATCAGGGAGTAACCCGACCGACCGGTGACCATCGAAATTATTGCATCTTTTTTAAAGATAAGAATCATTTCGGAAATGGAATGGATTCTGTAATTAAAACTAAACACACGTGATTTATTAATTCTAAAATTAAAAAGAAATGAAAGGCAAAAGCAAGTCATTTAAATGGAGGAGAGTACTGTTCACCTGTATGTGGGCAGTCTCCGTCGGTTTGTTTGCACAGAACATAACCGTGAACGGTACGGTTACCGATGCAAACGGTGAACCTGTAATCGGGGCGACGGTTGTGATGCAGGGCAATGCGTCACACGGAACGGTCACCGATATAGACGGAAATTACGCATTGAGTAATGTTCCGGGAAATGCGACGCTGCAGTTCAGCTACGTGGGATTGACGGCGCAGACTGTGGCGGTGAACGGAAGAACTGTCATTAACGTCGTGATGGATGCCGATACGGAACTGCTGGATGAAGTGGTGGTGACGGCTTTGGGAATGAAACGTTCTGCAAAGGCGCTGGGGTATGCAATGACCGAACTGAAGGGGGATGATTTGAATACAAATCTTATCAATCCCGTATCTGCCCTCCAGGGAAAGGTGGCCGGTGTGGAAATTGCAAATTCGGATGGCGGACTGTTTGGTTCCACTAAGATTCAGATTCGTGGAGCTTCCACGCTCGGTAAGAACAACCAGCCGATCTATGTTGTGGACGGGGTAATACTCTCGAATGACATCAAGGAAGGCAATCCGGACTGGGATTCCGAACCAAAGGATTACGGAAATGCGTTGAAGAATCTTAACCCTGACGATTTCGAAACGGTCTCGGTACTGAAAGGCGCCGCAGCAACAGCTCTCTACGGTTCCCGCGGGTTGAACGGCGCCGTTGTGATTACAACAAAAAGCGGCAGAACGGGACAGGGTTTGGGAATTCAGTTTACCCAAACGTTAGGCATGGATGCTCTTACGTCGCAACCCCGGTTGCAGAACGTATTCGGTAACGGTACGTTAGCTTCGTATGTAGAATACGGTGAGAAAGATGAGGTTAGTGATAATTATTATGTTTATGATAACTTTCGTCAATACCCGGTCAATACTGCCGGCCGTTTCTCTCTGCTGGAGGATGAGGGGTTGAGCTTTGGCCCTCAATTCGACGGCCGAGAGGTGGAATACTACGACGGAACGTACAGACCTTATGATCCCGTCAAAAATAATTTCAAGGATGCTTATTCGACCGGATTCAACTCAAATACAAGCATAACCATTAACGGGGGTAATGAGAAAACAACTTTTTATACCTCCTTATCCTATAAATATGCTTCCGGTATTTTACCGAACAATGAATTTCAGCGTCTGTCATTCTTAGGCAAAGCCTCCCACAAAATAACGGACAAAGTAAAACTGGATGTGAGTATGGCTTTTGCAAACTCCCTGCCCAAAAATCCATTGAGAAATATCGGTGAGAACTTTGTGAGTGGCACCTGGGGGCGTTCTTATGATTCGTCTTATTCTAAAAACAAATACAGGGGCGCTATGGGACTGGCAAGCAGCAATTATAGCGATCAGTATGCCAAAATGCCGGGAAGTAGTATCTGGTGGTCGCTTTACGAAAACAGGTACGAGCAGAAAGAAACTTCCGTGCGCCCTGTCATAAAACTGGAGGTAGATCTTTTGGATTGGTTGAAATTCAATACTGAAGGCAGCTATAATTACTACTACACGCGCTATGAAGGTAAAGAGCCCAACACCGACATTAATCAGCCCGGCGGACTGTATGAAATGAAACTGAATGCCAGTGAACAGACCAATCTGAATGTCAACCTTATCGTGAACAAAGCTTTCGAAGACTGGACGGTTAACGGATTCCTGCGCGGTGAATATTATGAGAATTTCATGCAATCTCAAAAGATGAATACCCGGGGAGGATTGGTTGTTCCCAATCAGTTTTTCATCGGTAACTCGAAAGAGACACCGGAGGCTTCGGCATTGATCTCGGAGACCAAAAAGATGCTTTCCGTTGCCTTCCAGGCAGGAATAAGCTGGAGAGACCAGCTATTCATGGATGTGACGGGGCGTAACGACTGGTCATCATCACTGGTGTACACCGACGGTCACGGAACCTACTCCTATTTTTATCCCTCCGTGAACGGATCATGGCTAATCACCCAATCCTTACGCGATGAACTTCCTTCCTGGGTTTCCTTTGCAAAAGTGCGCGGATCGTGGGCGCAGGTAGGAAACGATACGAGTCCCTATACAATCAATTCGGCTTATTCGTTAAAAACCCAATCGTCAGGATCTCCCTATTACGGCTTATTCATCCCCACAATCATGAATGCGGCAGACCTGAGGCCTGAGCGTAAAAATGCGTGGGAAGTGGGGTTAGACTGGCGTTTTGTCAACAACCGTATCGGCGTAGACTTCACCTATTATAAAGAGAATACCCGCGACCAGATTATGCAGATTTCCATTCCTTATCAATCGGGAAGGACACAGCAGCTGATCAATGCCGGCAATATCCAGAACAAGGGAATAGAGGTAGCTGCAAATTTTATTCCCGTACAGACGAAAGACTGGGAATGGGGTGTGGGGCTTACCTATACGAAAAACGAAAATAAGATTATTTCCCTGCATGAAAATGTTGCCGATTATATTCCTTTAAACGGTGACGTCACTTACGGTAACTACCGTATCGGCTCCGTCGCTAAAGTGGGCGCCGCTTACGGGACATTATTGACCGACAGTGAGAAGAAAATTGACGAAACATCGGGATTGCCGCTTCTGGAGTGGACTGACTCTCGCAGGTATGCCCACTACTTCCGCAATGAAACGGAGATTAAGGAAATAGGTTCTATGGTTCCGGACTTCTTGGGTTCTGTTTCTACCGATCTGAAATATAAAAACTGGACGTTACAGGTCGGATTGGATATGCGTTTCGGAGGGTATGTGGCTTCCTATAACTCCCGCTACGGAACTGCTTACGGTTTCACGGAACGTTCCCTTACCGGGGCTCCGGGGTACGGCGGCCTGACGTGGACGTCGAAATTCGACGGTATAGAGTATCATGACGGGATTATCCCCGAAGGAATTATCCCCGAAGGAGCTCGTATTACTCAAGCTGACGGTTCAACCATCTATACGGTGGGAAAAGGAGGTGTTTCCGAAATTGGAGAATCATACCGGGAATTATTTGACAAAGGTGTCATTGAACCTACTCATTCATCTATATGGACTTACAGGAACAATGCCTGGACAATGGCAGGGCGTACTTACGGCATCATATCGGAAGACTGGGTTACGAAACTGAATTATATCGCTTTACGCAATGTAGCTCTTAGCTATCGCGTGCCTGCAAACTTTTGCCGGAAGATGAATGTGAATAATATGAATCTGATCCTGACCGGATATAACTTGGGTTACCTGCTCAACAGTATGCCCAACGGCGAAAACCCGGAATCAGTGAGCGGTACTGCCGCCGCCGAGTTCCGAGTACGTTCGTTCCAGGGTATCACATCCAGTTTTACCTTCACAGTAAATATCGGGTTTTGACGGGACAAATTTGTTCGATTTTAAAAAAACAATTTAACATTGGATAGAATGAAAAAAATAAAATACTTAACAATCGTATTGACGATAATTGCGGCATCCTTGTACACAACAAGCTGTAAAGATGATTTTGCCGAAGTAAATACGAATCCGACAAGCGTCACCAGCGGCAATCCTTCTTATCTTTTTGCCCAGGCTATTCTTGAATTCGAACCACAGGGATACCTTTACTGGTTTTATAATGCTTCCGAAATTTTCCAATGGGTGCAAACGGCTGTATCTACCGGAAGCGTTACTTCAACTCTTGCAAACGGGGCTCCGGCTCAGAGCTTCAAGTCTATTGACGTATTGAAATATGCCAACGAACTGAAATATGTTCGTTCGGAAATGCCGGAAGAAGAAAGTGCCAAATATGCCAAATATGCGGCCGCGATAGATGTATTGTGCGTCTATATGGGTATTTTCGATACCGATTTCACGGGAGATATTTCATATACGGAAGCGGCTCAGGCAGCACACGGAGGGACACTGACCCCCAAATATGACCGTGTGGAAGATTTATATAGTCTGTGGTTAAAGAATCTCGACGACGATATGAAGACACTGACAGCGAAAACGGGTCAAATATACCCTGCTCAAGACCCTGTTTATGCGGGAGATACTGAAAAATGGGCTAAACTGGCCAACTCCCTGAAATTAAAAATTGCTGCCCGTTTGATTATTCAAAACCGGAACAGGGCGTTGGAAATAGCTAAAGAAGTTGTAGATTCTCCCGTTGGTGTTATCAGCGAGGAGGCAGACGACTTTTTGTTTAACAAGGCCATATCCGCAATCGGAGACAACGACAGTAACAATCAAGACTATGTTTATCACTGGGAGAATGATATATTGCAAACGGTAGGAGGATCCGAGACAATGATTGATTTTCTTGTAAAGAATCGTGACCCCCGCGTGCGTTTCATCTTCAAAAAAAATCAGTGGAGTTCGGAAGTTGTCCAATTATTCCTTGACGACGAAAAAAAGGCTAAAGATATACCGCATTTTATCAGGGAGAATATGGTAACTGAAACAGACGGTGACGGTGTTGACCGATTCAAGGAATGGAAAGAGCCGGGAGAGCCGTGGGTACGCTATTACGGATTACCGTTGGATTTCGATGCGGCACACAAAGCAGCAGAATTTGGAGACTGGTTCAACTACACAGTTCGAAGCCAATATGATTCCAATCATACTTATCGCCCCTATTCCACATTCCAGACCGAAATGCTCCAGGGACGCATTGATTTTACGTATCCCTCCGTACCCGAAGAGACACCTGCTCAGGATGCGGAAGATGTCCCCTGGTGGGGAATGTATATGACTTCGGCCGAAGTGAATTTGTATCTGGCTGAATTTAAATTATTGGGAGCCACTCTTTCTGAAACTGCAGACGCGTATTTTAATAAGGCGCTGAAAGCATCCGTCAAGAGTTATGACAAACTGGCGGCAAAAAACAAAATTCCCTATTACGGCACAACCTATGGTCATGACTCTAACGAGAAACCCATTGACCTCGTAGATGGAGAGATTGAAACAATGATGGCGAATAAGGATTATCAATTGACCGACGATAAAACACTGAATCTCGAGAAAGTCTATTTACAACAGATAATACATTTCTCACTGCAACCAATCGATCAATATACAACCGCTCGCCGTTCAGGCATACCTATAGCCGGTTCTTCGCTGTTTCCCCGTAAAATTTACACTGAAGTTCCGGTAACAAAGATCCCTCGCCGCATGGCATTAAATCAACCATCTCCTACTGATCTAATGCATGACATTCTGATCAATTCTTACAAAGCACAAGGATTATCAGTCGGCTCCGGAGATATTCTTAATACGGAGCGGTTATGGCAGGATAAGGGAGCTCCGCAATGGGGTCAAGGACCTCTTGGAAATTAACTCCGTAAAATACTTTGGACAAGAGGCCGTCTTGAAATGAACTTACCCTCAAAAGTTAGACAAAAGACTTTTGAGGGTATTTTATGTATAAACAACATTATTCGCTTGCTGCGTTCACGCTGTTCATGCTGTGCGTGTCGCTCAAATGAATGTGACAGCATACTAATGTGCTCATAAGAAGCGGAGAAGTTTTCAAAAAAAGCCAACAGGGTCACAGGAGCAACCCCTCCGATAAAATTAGAAGTTAAAAATCAGAAGCAGTTCATCCCCCAGCCACACGGTCATAATATTTGCAAAGCCATACGTTGAAAAAATACGGAAATCCGTATTTTTTCATATCTTTTTGCTACGGTTTGATGATGAAAAAGAATATGAATGAGAGAATTGAACACTATTATTGTGAAATTTTACTTCATGTTAAATTCTTTCAAAGTTGAATAAATTCATCCCGCATGAGTATTGAAATTAATTTCAATACGAAATTTATATCTACTTTTGCAGAAAACAATTCGTATGGCGATATATAAAAAGCAGTTGTTTTTTCTTTTTGGGATTCTGGCCGCAATCTTCTTTATCACAGCCCGACCGGTATCCGCACAAAACAGGAAATTTACTGTTGTGATCGACCCCGGTCACGGAGGAAAAGACCCAGGCGCAGTAGGATCAGCCTCCAGAGAGAAGGAGATCGTATTGTCGGTCGGTCTCAAACTGGGAAAACTTATAGAGAATAACCATCCCGATGTAAAAGTCACATATACCCGTAAAAACGATCGGTTTGTGCCACTGAATCAGAGGGCGGAAATCGCCAACAAGGCACATGCCGATCTGTTTATATCCATTCACTGCAACGCTCTCGACCGCAGAACGGTCTCCCCGCGGGGAGTGGAAACGTTCGTGCTGGGGCTGCACAGGAGCAGAGACCACCTGGAGGTGGCAAAAGCAGAAAACTCGGTGATTATGTATGAGGAAGACTATTCGGTCAAGTACGAGGGATTTAACCCTAATGAACCGGAATCTTATATTATTTTCGAATTTATGGCCAACGAGTTCCTCGACCGGAGCATCTATTTTGCCACTATGGTGCAAAACCAGCTGGTCGCCAACTCGAGGAGGATCAACAGGAATGTGCGCCAGGCCGGATTTCTTGTCTTGAGGGAAGTAGCCATGCCGAGCATTCTCGTGGAGCTGGGATATATCAGCAACAGGGAAGAGGAAAAATACCTGAAGAGCGAGAGTGGACAGACTTCGCTCGCAGCCAGTATTTATAACGGCTTCAAAGAGTATAAACGGGAATACGATAAAAAGAATAGCGTATTCACCGGTAACAGGGCACAGCAGCCGCAGCCGCGACAGGAGATAAGCCGTCCGTCGAGCATGCAGCTACCCGTCGAAGAGGGCGGAAAGGAATACAGGATACAGTTTCTCACCTCATTCAGGAAGTATAAAGACGGCGCTTCGGTATTTAAAGGGTTGAGTCCGGTCGATTATTATATCGACGGAAAGACCTACAAGTACACATACGGTCGCACCACCAGCCCTAAAGAGAGCTGGAAAATACTGAGGAAAGTGCGGCAAAATTTCAAGGACGCCTTTATTATAGAGTTCGAAAAAGGAAAACGTGTAAAATAGAAAGAAATTCAATAAATATATGAGAATCAAATATAGCAAGAATGCGCAGATCGGGCTCGCTTTTATAGCCGCCCTGATCATGGTCTATTTCGGGGTCAATTTTTTGAAAGGGGTCAATATTCTCAAGAAGCAGAATCAGTATTATGCGCTGTTTGACGATGTGTCCAAACTGCTGATCTCATCGCCCGTATACGTAAAAGGTTATCAGATAGGGCTGATCAGCAAGATAGGGATCATAAGCGAAAAGCCGATGCGTTTTGTCGTAGGGGTCAACCTGTCGGAAAACATACGGATTCCGCAAGGCAGTCACCTTGAGTATGGCCTCGATTTGTTCGGAGCCTCCACCGTGAACCTCGTAATGGCGCAGTCCGACGTCTATCTGCAACGGGGGGATACCCTCACGGGCAAAAGAGAAGCCGGCCTGATGGATGGCGTGACGGCTGTGATGCCCAAGACCGATTCCATCCTTCTGCGGGTAGACTCACTGATCTGTTCGCTGAATAAAATCGTTGCCAATCCCGCCTGGGAAGAGTCGATCAAAGGAGTCGGCCGTACGGTGGAACAGCTGAACAGCGCAAGCGTAAGCCTGAACAAAATGATCGGTTCCCTGGAACAGGATATTCCCGAAATCAGCAGGAACCTCGCGTCTGTCTCTTCCGACCTGAAAAAGGTAAGTACGGGGCTCAGCGAGATGGACATGGAGGGCACATTCACCTCTGTCGACGAGACGGTGAATAACCTGAAACAGCTGACTGCCAAAATCAACAGCGACGACAATTCCCTGGGCTTGCTGCTGAACGATACGAAGCTGCATGATAACATCAATGAGACAATCGGTTCGGTAACCGAACTGCTGGAGGATATTCGCCGGAATCCAAGCCGGTACTTGACTGTAAGATTACGGCTTTTTTAATTTATCAAGATTTTGCCCTCTCTTTTTTCGGCACCGAAAGCATTATTTAGAATTATTTTAAATAACCATCTGCCGGAGAAGGGGGGCGAATTATTTGGACAACCAAAGTTAAGTGGCTAAAAGATGACTTCTCCGGGCTTTCTATATTATGCTGTCAATCAGTCTCATTTTGTTTTTAATTCTACCATAGTTTGCTGATAAAAAGATCGTTGGTTGTATTTTGTTGATAAATAGCGCCTTTTTTTAATGAAAAAAATCCCCGTCGGGAGTTTATTTTTTTATCTCGTTTTTTTTTTGAAAATTTGTACTTCCGTATTTGAAAAAGAAGATCATTTTGTCGATGAAGAAGAAGAATTGCCTCCTTTTATGGAATAATTGTCTGAATGTCATTCGTGACAATATCCCGGAACCCGCGTTCAATACATGGTTCCTACCCATCGTTCCGCTAAAATATCAGGATCAGGTGTTTACCGTACAGGTTCCCAGCCAGTTTTTTTATGAATATCTGGAGGATAAGTACCTCGATCTCATTCAGTATGCGCTCTATCGTGAAGTGGGAGAAGGAACCATTCTCAATTATCGTATCCTGGTCGAAACAGAAAGTAACACTGCCGTTGAACTCCGCGGTGAACCCAAATCCTATGCGGGGGCGGAAAAAAATACCGCCGACAAAGTATCGACGAAAGTACCCAGCCCTTTTGACAGGGTGGAGACGTCGGAATTTGATTCACAAATCAATTCCAAATACTCTTTCCTCAATTTCTTTGCGGGTGAAAGCAACCGGCTTGCCCGTACCGCCGCCGAGGCTGTGGCTTCGAATCCGGCAAAAACGGCTTTCAATCCGCTGTTCGTGCACGGTAATTCAGGCGTCGGGAAGACGCACCTCTGTCATGCTATCGGGTCGAAGGTGAAGGAACTCTATCCCGACAAGAAAGTGCTTTTCCTTTCTGCTCATCTCTTCAAGGTGCAGTATACGGATGCTCGCCGATTCAATACGATCAATGATTTCATCAACTTTTACCAGAATATTGATGTGCTCCTGATCGATGATATTCATGAGCTGTCGGGGCTGGAAAAAACGCTGAATACCTTTTTTCATATTTTTAATCACCTGCATCAAAACAACAAGCAGCTGGTCATGACTTCCGACTGCCCGCCCATGGATTTGCAGGGCGTGGAGGAAAGGCTGCTTACCCGCTTTCGATGGGGACTTACTACCAAACTGGAACGCCCGGACAAGGAGCTTCGCAAAAAGATCCTTCAGAGCAAGGTGCTCGCCGACGGGCTTACCATTCCCGAAAATGTGATCGAATTTATCGCGGAAATTGTTACGGAAAACGTGCGCGACCTGGAAGGGATTGTGGTTTCTCTCATGGCGCACTCTATCATCAACAATCGCGAGATCGACCTGGCGCTGGCCCGAAGGGTGGTGGAACAGAGCATTAAGTTTGAAAAGAAGCGTATCTCCGTGCAGAAGATACAGGATACGGTATCGGATTTCTATCACATAAAGAAGGAAGTGATCCATTCCGCATCCCGCAAACGCGAAATAGTGCAGGCACGACAGGTGACTATGTTTTTCCTCAAGAAACATACCGAACTGTCACTCTCTCAGATAGGGACACAGGTGGGTAACCGGAATCACGCTACCGTGCTTCATGCCTGCAATACGATAAAGGATTACTATGATGTGGACAAAGGATTTCGGTCGGATATAGATGAGATCGAACATTTACTTTTTTCATGATATAGGGGCGACTTTTATCCTCCTGCTTATTCTCTTTTCCGGATGCGCCTCTTCCGGAGTCCCCGGTACGGTGAAAATTGCCGTGATCTCTGATGTACACTTTCTCGACAGACGACTTGCCGAGGAGGGGGATGCGCTTTTGGCCTATGAACAGGCGACCGGCAGGAATATAACCGATTTACATGCGGTGCTGGATGCCGTACTGGACGACTTGCTCGGAGAGGCGCCCGACTTGCTGCTGGTGACGGGAGATATTACCAGTCACGGCGAGAGGCTGAGTCACGAGGGTTTTATAGAGAAGCTTCGCCCGCTGCAAGATCGCGGAACCCGTATTCTTGTAATTCCCGGCAATCACGATATTAATATCCCCGACGCGAAGGCGTATCGGGGTGACAGGGCTGTCCCGACGGAAACTGTGTCGAAAGAGGATTTTGCGGAGCTGTATGCTCCGTTCGGTTATTCGGACGCGCTGAGAAGGGATGGGGCTTCGCTGAGCTATCTCGCCGGGATCGGCGAATCGGTGTGGCTTCTCTGCTTCGATACTAATCGCTATGCGGAACATACGACTACCTCCGTTACCGGCGGACGTATCCTTCCCGAAACGATGGACTGGGCGCTCAACATCCTCGCCGAGGCGAGGGATAAGGGTATTACCGTGCTGGGCATGATGCATCACGGTCTGGTGGAGCATCTGCCCTATCAGGCGACTTTCTTTCCCCGGTACCTGGTCGACGAATGGGAAGGGTGTGCCGGTCTCCTTGCCGACGCCGGATTGAAGGTGGTTTTTACGGGACATTTTCATGCCAGCGATATTACCGCGTATACCTCTTCTGCCGGAAATGTTATTTATGACGTGGAGACTGCTTCGCTGGCGCAATATCCTTTTGGATACAGAGTCATGGAGCTGGGCGACGCCGGACTTTCGGTCGATACCCGTTTTGTGGAGTCTGTCCCTCACTGCTCCGGTCTGGCTGCGGCGTACCGGGAGAGGCTGGAGGCTGTGACCCGACGGGTAGCCACGGCCCGGCTGAGGGGGCTGGACATACCTGTGCCGGAGGAGGCTTTCGCCGCGCTTGCCGATGTGATTGTGAATCTGAATCTGCTGCATGTGAGGGGGGATGAAAAACCCGATCAGGCGATGACTGAGGCAATCCGCCTTTTTGCCGACCGGATGGGGGATGAGGCGGATCCGGAATCGTTTCCGTTCGACTTTCCGCCGGAGGATAACAGGGTGGTGATTCCCCTTCGGTAAAGAGAGGTAAGGCGGTCGGAGGGTTGGATGAGGTTTGCCATGTTACACATTATATATATGTATCTGTGATTAAAATGAAGCGGTTTGACTCTTTGCTGGTCTGCATGGCGGACGGACGGACGGAGGCGGGGTGCGACGAGGCGGGTCGCGGCTGTCTGGCTGGGCCTGTTTTTGCCGCGGCGGTGATTCTGCCTGACGGTTTCCGCTGCGACGGTTTGAATGATTCCAAGCAGCTTTCGGAGAGGGAACGGGTGAGATTACGGGCTGTCATTGAGGAAAATGCCCTCTCTTATGCCGTGGGGAGCTGTTCTCCGGAGGAGATCGACGAGATCAATATCCTGTGGGCTTCCGTAAAGGCGATGCACCGTGCCCTGGCGCGTCTGACCGTACTTCCCGAACATATTCTGGCGGACGGAAACCGTTTCCGTCCTTTCGGCGACGTACCTCATACCTGCGTGGTGGGTGGGGATGCGAAGTACCGGTCTATTGCCGCTGCTTCGATTCTTGCAAAAACATACCGTGACGAATATATGCGACAGCTTCACGAAAAGTATCCTGCTTATGACTGGCGCTGCAATAAGGGGTATCCTACCAGGGCTCACCGGGAGGCGATCAGGCGGTATGGCGTCACGCCTCATCACCGGAGGAGTTTCCGGCTCGGCGTACCGGAACCGGCGGGGATTCCTTTCCGCTGATTTTCTCTGTGAATTTTCTTTGTGAATTTTTTCTGTGTGTGTGCGGGCGCGACGCTCAGGCCTGTTTCATGCTCAACTGTATCCGCCTGCGGTCCGGATCGACCGACAGGACTTTCACACGGACGTACTGGTGTAGTGATACGGCTTCGACGGGGCTGGATATGAACCGGTCGGACAGTTCCGAGATGTGTACAAGTCCGTTTTCCTTGATGCCTATGTCTACGAAACAGCCGAAATCGGTGATGTTGGTGACGATGCCTGAGAGTGTCATCCCCTCTTTCAGGTCGCCGAGGGTGCGGATATTGGGGTCGAATTTCGTCTCCTGTGCACGGGTACGCGGGTCGCGTCCCGGCTTTTCCAGTTCCTGCAGGATGTCTGCGAGGGTTTCCGTTCCGGCCGTTTCCGTTCTGTAGCGGGTGAGGTCGATGGTTTCGATCAGCGTTTTGTTGCGGATCAGTTCTTTCACCGTGCATTGCAGGTCTTGTGCCATCTGTTCGACGATTGCGTAGCTTTCGGGGTGTACGGCAGAGTTGTCGAGCGGGTTTTCCGCGTCGGGGATACGGAGGAATCCGGCGCACTGTTCGTATGCCTTTTCGCTCAGGCGCGGCACTTTCAGCAGTTCCCGGCGAGAGCGGAACGGGCCGTTTGCCGTGCGGTAGTTCACGATATGCTGTGCCAGCGCTTCGCCCAGGCCTGAGACGCGGGAGAGCAGGTGTCTGCCGGCGGTATTGAGGTTTACGCCTACGAGGTTTACGCAGTTTTCCACTGTGCGGTCGAGCGATCGCTTCAGCTTTGCCTGGTCTACGTCGTGCTGGTACTGGCCTACGCCTATGGACTTGGGGTCGATTTTGACCAGTTCGGCCAGCGGATCGCTCAGCCGCCGTCCGATGGAGATGGCGCCGCGTACCGTTACATCGTATTCGGGGAATTCTTCGCGGGCTGTTTTTGAGGCGGAATAGACTGATGCGCCGCTTTCGCTTACTACAAATACTTTTACCTCTTTTTCGTACCGGAGGCCGGTGATAAAGCGTTCTGTTTCGCGGCTTGCCGTGCCGTTTCCGATGGAGATGGCGTCGATCCGGTAGGTGGTGACCAGTTTTATGACTTTTGCTGCTGACTTGGAATATTCATTTTGCGGGGGATGGGGGTAGATGGTTTCGTTGTGCAGCAGGTTTCCCTGTCCGTCCAGGCAGACCAGTTTGCAGCCGGTGCGGTAACCGGGATCGATGCCGAGGATGCGTTTTTGCCCCAGGGGGGGTGCAAGGAGCAGCTGGCGCAGGTTTTCTGCAAATATGGCTATGGCGGCTTCGTCGGCCTGTTCTTTGGAGAGGGTGGCGAATTCGGTTTCTACGGAGGGTTTCAGGAGGCGTTTGTAGCTGTCGGTCACGGCACTCTTCACGTGGCGGGCGGCTTCGGTATCGTTTCCGGCATACCGTGGGATGAGTCTGTCGAGGCATTTCGCGTCGTCGGACGAGATGGATACGCGCAGAAAGCCTTCGGCTTCGCCGCGGCGGATTGCCAGGATACGGTGTGAGGGGCAGCGGGAGAGTGGGGCGGAAAAGTCGAAGTAGTCTCTGTATTTTTCTCCTTCCTTTTCTTTTCCCTTCACGGCTTTTGAGGTGATTGCGGCGCTGCGGGCAAAGATATTCCGTATGGTTTGCCGTGCGCGGACGTCTTCGTTCACCCATTCGGCGATGATGTCGCGTGCGCCCTTCAGCGCCGCTTCTGCATCGGGCACGTTCTCGCCTGTATACTGTGCTGCTTTGGTGTCGGGTGAGCCGGTGTGCTGTGCCGTCAGCCATTTGGCGAGGGGTTCCAGGCCGTTTCGGCGGGCCGTTTCGGCGCGGGTTTGCCGTTTTGGCTTATAGGGGAGGTAGATGTCTTCGAGGGTTGTGCTGTCGCGACATTCGCTGATTTGCTTTCTGAGTTCGGGGGTCAGCTTTTCGTGTTCGGAGAGGGTTTTGAGGATGTATTCCTTTCGCTTTTCGAGTTCCGTGTATTTCCCGTACAGTTCGCTGACGGCGGCGATCTTCACCTCGTCCAGTCCGCCGGTAGCTTCTTTGCGGTAGCGGCTGACGAAGGGGATGGTGGCGCCCTGTTCCAGCAGCCGGATGCAGTTTTCGACGCTGCCGGCGGGTATGTGCAGCGATTGGGATATGAGTGTGTGTATGTGTGTCATCTGCCTGTGCGTTTTGAATGTGCTGCAAAAGTACGGGAAATTTCTCTATCTTTACCTTTATAAAGAATTATGTGTATGGCTAAGTTGAAATCTGTATATTTTTGCGCCGAATGTGGGTATGAGTCTCCCAAGTGGATGGGGAAGTGTCCGGCGTGCGGCAAGTGGTCTAGTTTTGCGGAGGAGCTGGTGCGCAGGGAGGGGTCGTCGAAACAGGGCGCTGATGGCCGGTCATTTGCGGTGGTGAGGAGTGAACCGGTGAGACTGTGTGAGATCAAAACGGATGAAGTGCCGCGTATGGATATGAATGACGGGGAGTTGAACCGTGTGCTGGGCGGGGGTCTGGTGCCGGCGTCGGTTGTGCTGATCGGCGGGGAACCGGGTATCGGGAAGTCGACGCTGGTGTTGCAGACTGTTTTGAAGCTCACGGGCGTGACGTCGCTTTATGTGTCGGGCGAGGAGAGTGCTGGGCAGCTGAAGCTGCGTGCTGACCGGATCGGCATAAAAAACGATCGTTGTCTGATTGTATGCGAGACCAGTCTCGACGGGATTTTGAGACATGCGGAGAGGGTGGCGCCCAGGCTGCTGATTGTCGACTCGGTGCAGACGGTTTACAGTGAGGCGCTGGAGTCGTCTCCCGGCAGCATCTCGCAGGTGCGCGAGTGTGCGTCGCTGCTGCTCAAGTATGCCAAACAGTCGGGTACGCCGGTGGTGCTCATCGGGCATATCACGAAGGAGGGGAGCATTGCCGGTCCCAAAATCCTGGAGCATATCGTGGATGCCGTGCTGCAGTTCGAAGGCGATCAGCAGTATCTGTACCGCATTCTTCGCGCTGTCAAAAACCGTTTCGGCAGCACGGCAGAGCTGGCCATTTATGAGATGAACCGGTCGGGACTGCGCGAGGTGAGCAATCCGTCGGAACTGCTGCTCACCCGGAACCATGACGGGCTGAGCGGTGTGGCCATCGCCTCGGCCATCGAGGGCGTCCGCCCGTTCCTGATCGAGACGCAGGCGCTGGCAAGCACTGCGGCGTATGGCACACCCCAGCGTTCGGCCACGGGGTTTGACATCCGGCGGATGAACATGCTGCTGGCGGTTCTGGAGAAACGGGCAGGATTCAAGCTGGCGCAGAAGGACGTCTTTCTGAACATTGCCGGAGGGCTGCGCGTGAGCGATCCGGGCATGGACCTTGCAGTCATCAGCGCCGTCCTGTCGTCGAACCTTGACATGGCAGTCGAACGTGAGACCTGTCTCTGCGGCGAAGTAGGTCTGTCCGGCGAGATACGGCCGGTTCACCGCATCGAGCAGCGCATTCTGGAAGCGGAAAAGCTGGGTTTTTCGCGCATCCTCGTCCCGTTCAACAACCTGAAAGGATTCAACAAGAAACTGAAGATTGATGTGCAGCAGGTGAAGAAGGTAAGTGATGCCTTCAGACTGCTGTTTTCGTGACGGAAAGCGGCTCGCACCCGCACCTTTCCCTCTCCGCCACCCATTAACACATCATCACATCATCACATACCATACCCCTTTACCACATTAACACATTAACACATCAACACATTATCACATTAAAACCAGGGAAACCTGTCCGGCGACGGAATAACAGACCTCCGAACGACATATCCGCCCGCATATACACAAACACGATACCGGTGTACGTACATGCCGGGGGTAGGTACATGTATATGCCGGAGGTAAGTACATGCGCATGTAGGGGGTAAGTACATGCGTATGTAGGGGATAGCTACATGCGTATGCAGGGGGTAGCTACATACGTATGCAGGGGGTAGCTACATACGTATGTAGGGAGTAGCTACATACGTATGTAGGGGGCAGCTACATACGCATGTAGTGGACAGGTACATACGTATGTAGTAGACAGGTACATACGCATGTGGTGGGCGGGTACATGCGCATGTGGTGGGCGGGTACATGCGCGTATGCGTTGACGGGAGATGTCCACATGCGGTATCCGCAGAGGGACTGCCTATCCAATAACCATCAGGATATGGTCGAATACGGTTACGCGTGACTCCTTGAGCAAATGTTTGCGGTGGCTTACGATTCAATTTTGGCAGTTAATGATTCACGTAACTCTGCAAACGCTATTCGCAGCACAGCTGTTCAGTCGCCGTCCGTCCGCGGCACCCGCGTCACACACGCAGCGAGTGAGTGACGAACCGAAACACGCATAAAACCCGTGCCGGCAGGGTGGGGAAGGGGTGGCGAAAATCCGCACAAAGAGGGGCTAAACCAAAAAAAATCGCTACTTTTGCCCGAAACAATCAATAATAGAAGGAGCCTTCCGGAAATTGCCGCGAATAAAACCCGGATCCGGCAAACCCGTCCGCAAGGTCACTGTCCGAAAAAATACAGGAGTGCCATATCGTGCGTGAGGTGTATGAACAATAAACATGCGTTTGAGAGTCTTTTTAAAACCAGCTATACATCGCTTTATTTTTATGCCTTTCATTTCATCAATGACATCGAAGCCAGTAAGGACATAGTGAGCGATGCATTCAGGTACGTATGGGAGCACTGCGGTGAAATGGACCCCGAAGCGGTGAAAGGGTATCTGTACGTCAGCGTGCGGAACAAGTGCCTGAACTATCTCCGGCATCAGCACGTCCACGCCCAGTACATCGAATTTTGCCGACAGGTTTCCGAAGACTCCGTCGAGACCGAATACCGGGAAACAGGCGAACGCACAATGCGCCTCCGCAAAGCGCTCGACACCCTGTCGCCACGCACCCGCCAGATCCTCGAAGAGTGCTACGTCCACAAAAAGAAGTACCGGGAAGTGGCTCATGAACAGGCAATCAGCATCAGCGCCGTCCGCAAGCACATCATGAAGGCTCTGCGCACGATCCGCGCCGAATTTGCAAAAAATAATTAATGCCAATGACCGGAAAGAGACCAAAAGTGTATCTAAAATATAAAGATATAAGCAGGTCAAAAGAAATGAATCGGGAAGACGATAACCACAAATCGGCAGAGCAAGCCATCCGTCAGATGGATCATCTGACGGAAATAACCGCAGGAGAACTTCGGGCGACACTCAGCGACCCCGAACGTTTCCGCGCCTGTTGCGACCTGATGGAAATATCACGCATCATGCAGGAAGACGCCGCCGGCAACCCCCTCCCCGAAGTGGAAAAGGCGTGGGACGATTTCCGCACACGCAACAACCTCAGCCGCAAGCGGCGGCACACCCTCCCCCGGAAGATCCTCGGAAGAATTGCCGTCGTCGCCGCCGTCGTCGCCGCGCTGATCGCCCTGACGCTCCGCCGGTTCGACCGACCCGGAACCTCCGACCCGGTCACCGTCTTCCTTGCAGACGACAAAGCGCAGCAGATCATACTGCAAACATCATCCGGACACCAGGTAGCCATCGAGGAAGCCGGCGACACAACCCTCACCCGGATAGGCGTGATCCGGCAAAAAGGGGATGACCGGGAGGGAGCGCCGGATTATCGCGCCCTTGCCGCACACCCCGCGGCGGAAGCCACAGAGATGTACACCCTGAGCACGCCCCGGGGAAAAGACTTCAAAATGCTGCTGAGCGACGGAACCGAGGTATGGCTCAATGCCGAAAGCCGGCTGGAATATCCGGCCACATTCTCCGGCAAACAGCGCGAGGTGCGGCTGACGGGCGAAGCCTGCTTCACCGTAGCGCCCGACGCCGGGCGTCCGTTCCTGATCCGGACAGATCACCTGCAGACACGGGTACTGGGCACGGAATTTAACGTCTGCAGCTACACCGCCACCAACTCTCACGTAACCCTGATCGACGGCAGCGTGGAGGTGGCGTCCGGACAGGGGACGGACTTCATACGGATCGCGCCCGGCGAAGACGCCGCTCTTTGCGACGACGGCTCGTTCCTCGTCAGAGAGGTAGACTTGAGTTCCTATATCTACCGGAAAGAGGGCTACTTCTACTACGACAACGTGACGCTAGAAGAGATCATGCAACACCTGGGACGATGGTACAACGTCACCGTCAAATTTCAGCACCGGGACGCCATGAAATACCGGATGCACTTCCTCTCGAACCGCGAGGCGGGACTCGATTTCGCCATTCTCCTGCTGAACCGGATGGAGAAAGTCTCCATCCTCAGACAGGGAGATACGTTAACCGTCCGATAAGCCGGGAAAGAGGTCACCATACCGACCATTCCACACCCGTTCACCGCAGGAATACCCCTTCCCGCAAGGCCGATGAAATTTTTTTAAAAAAAAGATAACGGCCGGGTGACTGATTTCAAAACCAGCGTGTCTCTAAGTTGAGACCACCAACAATTACACAATATTTTTAATAAGTAAAAGGGTCCGGATAAACGCAACGTGAGCAATAAAATTAATTAAATGGCTAAAAAACAGTATGAAGAATGAATGTATTATTCCCGTCATCTCTGTCCTGATTGCAGTATTCCTCTTCCCGTCATCACCGGCGGAAGCGCAAAACCGGCAAGAGGAAAGGATCTCGATGACGTTTAACAACGAACTTCTGACAGATGTATTCAAACGCATGGAACCTCTGTCCGGTTACAAAATCCTGTTTACTTACGACGACATTCGCGACATAAGAGTGTCCGGAAGTTTCAGAGACAAGCCTGTCGAGGAGGCGCTGAAAGGAATCATCGGTAACAAACCTTTGAAATACAGGATCACCGAAAAATATATCAACATCACACTCGACCGGCAGCGGAACAGAGCGTCGACCGGCGATCCCGACAACCCCGTCGTTACCGGATTCGTGTACGACACGGAAGGCGAACCGCTTATCGGCGTATCCGTCACGCTGACGTCAAACAGGTCAGCCGGCACGGTGACCGACATCGAAGGAAAGTTCACCCTCAAAGTCGACTCGCCGGAAGAGATGCTGGTATTCTCCTACGTGGGGATGAAAAAGAAGGAACTGCCTGCAAGGAATATCCGGCGCAACGCAAAGATTGTGCTGGAAAACGACACGGAACTCTCGGAAGTCGTCGTGGAAGCAGGAGTTATCCAGCGCAGCAAGCTGGGATTTACCGGTTCGTACAAACAGGTAGACCGGGAAGAATTGCTTTCGGTAGGAAACATAAATATCCTGCAAACGCTGGGAGTCCTCGACCCGGCATTCACCATCACCGAAAACAATCTGGCAGGATCTAACCCGAACGCGATGGCGAATATCTCGCTGCGCGGCGGCTCCACAATAAACATCACGAACGTGCTGGACGACCAGACTTCCAACCCGAACGAACCGCTGTTCATC
Source organism: Proteiniphilum sp. (assembly GCA_031255275.1). GTDB lineage: Bacteria > Bacteroidota > Bacteroidia > Bacteroidales > Dysgonomonadaceae > Proteiniphilum. Next base: position 5,380 of record JAIRSV010000054.1, on the reverse strand, counting down.
CTCGACGGCTTCGAGACAACACTCGAAACGGTAAACGACCTTGACATCAATCGCATCGAGTCCATCACGATATTGAAGGACGCCAGTTCCACAGCCATTTACGGCTCCAAGGGCGGCAACGGGGTGGTGGTCATCGAGACGATCAAACCCAAAATGGGCGAACTGATGATCAACTATGGCGGCGACCTCAAGATAGCCGCCGCCGACCTGAGCGAATACAATCTGATGAACGCGGCCGAGAAACTGGAATTCGAGCTGAAGTCAGGCCGTTACGGCAACATTACCGACTGGAGCGGCAACGCCGACAAGATTGCCGATTACATGTCGCGCCTGGGACAGGTGAACAGAGGGGTGAACACCTACTGGCTGAAAGTACCCGTACGCACCGCACTGACGCAAAGTCACTCGCTGAACCTCTCCGGAGGCAACGAAGGTTTCCTGTATCAGGCGGGGGTCAACTACCGTGACGTGATGGGCGTAATGAAGGGTTCCGAAAGGCAGACTTTCGGGGGAAACATGCGTCTGACGTACCGCAGGGGAAACCTCAGCGTTTCCAACAACCTTATCGTTTCGGTGACCGACGGTCGCGACGGCTCCTGGGGTTCGTTCTCCGACTTCGTCAACGCCAATCCCTATTATATCATGCGGAACGCCGACGGCACGATTTCCGAATACCTGGACAGTTACAGAATCAGCGAAAACTACCGGCCGACCAACGCCTACAATCCCCTCTACAATGCGATGCTCGCTTCGCGGAGGGATACGAAAACCCAGTCGCTGACCAATAACCTCTCGTTCGACTGGCGCATCACGGAACGATTGCGCTGGCAGGCTTCCGTCAGCCTCGGCACTACTTCTACCGACGCGGTGAGCTTCAGAGACCCCAAGCATACTTCGTACATCGGTATGGACTATACGCGCAAGGGCGAATATACTTCGACGATCGGCAAAAACTGGCGGTATAACCTCAATACGACGGTGAATTATGCGATCTCCCTGCAGAACGCCCACAACCTTACGTTCACGGGAAGGGCGTCCGCCCAGTCCGACCAGAGCAACCGCCAGGCATACAGCCTGACCGGATTTCCTCCGGGAGTCGAAGGCATCCCGTCTTACGCGTACTCCTACCGCGAGGGCAGCGTACCCGACTATGCGGAAGAGATCAACCGTCAGGTCTCATTTCTGGCGGCGTTCAACTATAATTACAGGTACCGTTATCTGTTCGACGTCAATTATAACGCCGACGGTACAACCGCCTTCGGACGCAACCAGAAGTTCAGGACATTCTACTCGGTGGGCGCCGGCTGGAACCTCCACCGCGAAGCGTTCGCCAGAGAGTGGAAGGCGTTGCAGGAACTCCGTCTCCGCGGCTCCTACGGTATCAACGGTAACCAGAATGTGAGCAACTACAGCGTCAACGTTTACAGGTATTACTCCGGCAGCGATATTTTCGGTACCGCCTCCTACATGTCAGGCTATGCCAACCCCAACCTGAAGTGGCAGGTCGTGAAGAAAGCCTCCACGGGCATCGACGCTGTGCTGCTCAACAATCGCCTGAGCCTGAACGTAGACGTCTACTCGACCAACACCGACCCTATGGTGGTTGATGTCGATCAAAAACCGTCGTCCGGTGTATCCAAATATCCCGTCAACATGGGTTACATAAAGACGCAGGGAGTGGAATTCGCCGCCGGCTACTACATTATCCGGAACATCCCCCGGCAAATATCGCTGAATGTGCGCCTCACGGGTAACACGTATCATTCCGAGTACGGCGGCTTCGGATCTGCGCTGGAAAATCTGAACAATGCCTTCAGGTCGGACGGCAGCGTGAAAGCGACCCTCAATCCCAATTCGCTCATCAGATACCAGGACGGTTCAAGCCCCACGGCCCTGTGGGCGGTACGCTCCCTGGGTATCGACCCTGCAAGCGGCAAGGAAGTGTTCCTCACCAAAGACGGACTCCCCACCTCCACGTACAGCATCGACGACCGGGTGAAAATCGCCGACTCGAAACCGGACATAAGGGGGATCGTCGGGATAGGATTCCGTTACAGGAAATTTATAGCCAACCTCAACTTCGGCTACAGCCTGGGCGGATACAGATTCAACAGCGCCCTGTTCAACAAAGTGGAAAATATCTCGACCAGCAATATCGTCTACAACCAGGACAGGCGGGCGTTATACGACCGCTGGCAGAAACCCGGCGACGAAACCCAGTTCAAGGGAATCTCGAACATAGGTTCGGTCGAGACACAGATGTCGTCGCGGTTCATCCAGCGCGACAACTATTTCAACGCCGAAAGCGGAAAAATCACCTGGGACTTCTCCAAAGACCGCTGGCTCAAGGCTACGGGAATGGAAGACTTCAGGGTAAGCATTTCCATGAGCGACCTGTTCCGGATGAGTACGATCCGTCAGGAAAGGGGGATCGATTATCCTTTCGAACGCTCGGTAACGATGGGTGTCAGCGCCCGCTTCTGAATTATGAACTTTTCAAACAGCAACCGAAAATGAAAAATAAGAAAATATATATGGTATATCTCCTCAGCCTGTTGCTTTGCAGTGCATGTAACGACTGGCTGGACGTCGATCCGGTCGACAGGGTCAAGGAAGACAAACAGTTTTCCAGCGAAGACAATATCAAAAGCGCCCTGAACGGCCTCTACTGGCAGCTGGCCGGACAGAATCTCTACGGCGGACAGTTGTCGCAGACTACCCTGGAGGCGATGGCGCACTATTACGTCTATGCTTCGGAACAGGGAGCCATAGCGTCGGACGTTATCCACCAGATAGCATACTTCAATTACACGGGCGACAGGGCAAGGGGGAAGTTCGCCGACATCTGGACAAACGCCTACACGACTTTGCTGAACATCAACAACTATATTAAAGGTGTCAACGAGTCGAGCGCGGTGATGTCGGAAGCACATCGAAACATCCTGCTGGGCGAGGCTTACGGATTGAGGGCTTACCTTCACTTTGACCTCTACCGCCTGTTCTGCCCCTACGACGCGAATCCGGACAACAAGGTGCTCCCCTACAACCGGGACGCTTCGATCGTCCTGAACCACGATGGATATGAGGAGAACGTGTACAGCACGCCCGGCGAATATGTCGCCCTTTTGCTGAAGGACATCGCCGAAGCGGAAAGACTGCTGGCCGACGATCCTATCCGCGACCCGTCCTCCGAAAGCATTACCAGCGAACTGTCCGAAGATTTCTACAAGAACCGGAACCGGCGGATGAATTACTACGCCGTGAAGGGGCTGGAAGCCCGTGTGCTGCAATACATCGGAAGAGACGCCGACGCTGCGGCGGCCGCGAAGATAATCACCGACCTGGTCGAGGCAGACGAGGTCTTTCAGTGGGTGAACAATAATGAAATTTCGACCGCCGCCATTTACAATTACATCTTCTTCTCCGAAGTCGTGTTCGGCATCAACAACAAAGACTTCGGTGCGAGGGCGACGGAATGGTATCTGAGAGACAATGTCGCGGACGAGGTCTATGTCGTCAACGAAAAGAATCTGCTGAACAATATCTTCCCGGAATACCAGGGGTCGCTGGACGCCATTATCGACGTGCGAAGCTATCAGTGGAAGGGAAGTCCGTCGAATGTACTTCCATCGAGCGTCGGCAGGTTTCCGACCGACGCCTCTTACGTTTCGCTTAAGTACAAGACCGTGTCCGAAAAGATTCCGGCGATCAGGAATTTGCAACCCCTGATGCGTTTTCCGGAGATGTATTACATCCGGACGGAAGCCGCCCTGAAAGCAGGCGACAGAACGGACGCCGTCAATATGCTGAACGCGATACTCGCGAAAAGAGGGGTGACCGAACAATACCTGTTGTCTGAAAACATTTCGGAGAACGAGATACGCGCACACCTCACACGCGAATATTACCGCGAGTTCTTCGGCGAAGGACAGGTGTGGTATTATCATAAACGGATACAAAGCCCGGCTGTATTTAACGGGAGCGCCGCGGGAAGCGTCAATGTGAATCCGGGTAACGCTTTTGTGGTGCCGATTCCCGACAAAGAAACGAATATCTGATTTCAAAAAAAAGGAAGACAATGAAGAATATATTATTGACAATAACAATTGCGGTCATTACGCTGGCATCCTGCGAATATGACCGCCTGCCGGTCTATGAAGACGTGGATCGGATTTACTTTGAATTTGCATCATTGACGGATATAGAATTCTTCGAACGGAAAATCGACAGGAATCAGCCCGACAAGATTCAGATTCGTTTCGGTTATGACAAAGTGCCCAAGGAGGATTCCATCATACAGGTCGACGTGAAGGTAATGGGACACGCCACTCCTTATGACCGGCCGGTTACCGCGGCGCTGATCGGCGATGAATCGTCCGCCGTGGAGGGAGTCGATTTTGAGATTCTGCCTTCGGTTGTTCCCGCGAACAGCCTGACGGGGACGCTCAACATCCGACTGATAAATGGGGATACGCTTCAAGAAACGACTTTACGGGCCAAAATCAGGCTCACCCCCAGCGAACATTTCCACGTGGACTATACACAGGTGGCGATCAATGAGAATCTGCCCGTCACGGCCACGGAATACAGCATATATTTTGATTCCAATCGCGATATGCCGGGATTGTGGGTCGACGCTGCCAGCAGTGCACGCCTGAAAATGTATTTCGGGGAATACAGCAAGAAAAAGGTGGAAGTGATATGCCTGGTTTGCGGCTTTCCGGATGACCACTTCGAATATGATGCCGAGACGTACGCAACGCCTATGGATTGCCTCAATGCGCGGATTCCCGGCGATGTTGCCGGGCTGTCGAGCTACTGGCTGATGATCAACCACTATGTGCTCGATTGGGAAAAAGTGAACGGAACAGAACTGCTGGATGAAAACAAACAGAGGCTGTTCGATACTTTCTCGGTTACACAGACAAGTTTTATTTAATTAAAGAATCACTGACTATATGAAGCAGTTACAGATAATCCGTAAGTTATTTGTCTTCGCCGTCTGCATCGCGCCGGCTCTTTTTTCTGCGTGCAGCGAAGACAAGGGAAATTACGACTATACAGATATTAATACGCTTGACGTTATCGATAATATCCGGTCGTCTTACAGCGTCGATGTGGGCGATCTTCTGGAAATCACGCCGCAACTGGAATTTTCTCACGGGGAAGACCACGGCGATTTTACCTACAAATGGTATTACAAGTCGGACAAAGAATATATCCTGTTACAGGAAGGCCTGACGTTCAGCCACGAAATTGTGCCCCCTATCGGGGCAAGCGTAACGATGGTTTTCGAGGCATTCAACGTGCAATCGCAGGTCTATTACTGGAAGGTGTTCGACCTGGTGGTAGGCAACCCCAAGGGGTATGCCGCTATCGT
>JAIRSV010000096.1 GCA_031255275.1 Proteiniphilum sp. | reverse complement strand
GCCACATGCCGAAAGAAGAGGCCGAAAACTATCTCCCCAATCTCAAAAAAGGAATCACTCAGCCGATCCTGCTGCAGGAAGCCGACCGGATTCTGGCAGTCACCCATCCCGAAACGAAGACCGCCGCGTATGAAATTCCGGAAGGAAAAGGCGGCACTATTTTCCATACGATTATAGATCCGCTGAAAGGGACAAAGCTAATCGTAGACTTCTGGGGTATTTTCTGCGGCCCCTGCATCGCAAGCATCAAATCCGGAAGAGAAATGCGCGAGCAATATACGGCCGAAGGAAAAGTCAGCTTTGTATACGTGACCTCCGAATCCGACTCGCCCAAAGACCGCTACGATCAATTTGTAGAAGAACACGGACTGAAGCACACCGTCCGTCTGTCGGACGACGACTACGCCTATATGCGTCAGCTCTTCGCCTTCAACGGCATCCCGCACTATGTGCTGATCGACGAAGAAGGACGCGTCCTCGACAATCATTTCCCGATGCATAACTTCAAATATGAATTGACAAAATACACTCCCGCAGAGTGACCCGCGGCCTGACTGCGCCGGTGATACCACGGTTACGGGGAAGGGCACAGGCCCCTCCCCGTATTTATTTTCAGCGCGAAAATCACTACATTTGCCCCATGAAACAAACCCAATATCCCGCCCCCCCGATGGCGGATGTAATCCCCGAAACGTTCACCCGCTTCGGACAACAGCGCACCGACAACTACCACTGGCTGAAAGATAAGAACAACCCGAAAGTAATCGATTACCTCAAAGCCGAAAACGATTACACAGACAGGATGACCGCTTCCGGCGCCGCCATCCGGCAGACGCTCTTTGACGAAATCGTCGGTCGCATGAAGGAGGACGACGAAAGTTATCCCGCATACCGGGACGGCTATTACTACTACAGCCGCGCCGAAAAGGGGAAACAGTATCGCACCTTCTGTCGCCGCAGAGGGTCGACGGAGGCACCCGAAGAAGTGCTCTTCGACGTCAACGCAATGGCCGAAGGCAAACCGGCATTTATCTTCAACGGCTATTCCGTCAGCCCCGACAACAGCAGGGCGGCATATTTCTATAACGAGACAGGGTCGTATGCCGAGTTCACGATGAAGGTCAAAGACCTCGCTTCGGGCGAGGACGTTGGTTTTTCGGAAGAAGGCGTCGCCTCCGCAGCGTGGGCTAACGACAGCGCGACGCTGTTTTACAGCCTTGTCGACCGGACGCTCCGCTCGTCCCGAATATACCGGCGAGCGCTTGACGCACCCGCGGGCGAACAGGTCTATGAAGAAACCGACGTCCGTTTCGGCACATACGTTTGCGGCTGCAAGACGCGGCAGTATATTTTCATTACCTGCGCAAGCGCCACCACGTCGGAAGAGCGCTACATCCCGGCCGACAGCCCCGGCGACGCGTTCAAAATATTTCTTCCCCGCGAGCAGGACGTGGAATACGGCGTCTATCCGCATAAGGACAAATTCTTTGTCCGCTACAAAGACCGGGAACACCTCAACGGAATGATCTGCGAGGCGCCGCTCACCGGCTACGAAGACCGCACATCGTGGAAACTCTTTGTGCCGCACGACCGCGACGTGCGCATTGAGGGAATCGATCTGCTGAAGGAGTATGTGCTGCTGGAACTGAGGCGAAACGGATTGACGGAAATCCGGATCAGGCCGGTTTCCGGCAACGGCGACGAAACGCACACGATCGCTTTTCCCGAACCGGTCTATTCGGCATGGCTCGGCGGAAACCCCGAATACGACGCCGTTACGCTGCGATATACCTACACCTCGCTCAACCGCCCGGCCACGCTGTATGAATACAACATCTCGACAAAAGAGACCGAGAAACTGAAGGAACAGGAGATCCCCTCCGGCTTCAACCCCGACGACTATACGGTGGAACGCCTCTGGGCCGACGCTCCCGACGGCGTACGCGTCCCGATGGCGGTTGTCTATAAAAAGGGAGTGGCGAAGGACGGCAGTCATCCCGCGCTGATTTACTCCTACGGAAGTTACGGATGCAGTTCCGACGCCGGTTTCAGTGCGAGCGTATACAGTCTTGTCGACCGCGGCTTTGTGTACGCCGTTGCCCAGGTGCGCGGCGGGAGCGACCTGGGTGAACAGTGGTATGAAGACGGGAAACTGCTGAAAAAGAAGAATACGTTTACCGATTTCATCGCCTGCAGCGAGAAGCTGACAGGGGACGGTTACACCTCACCCGACAGGCTGATTGCCATGGGCGGAAGCGCGGGCGGTCTGCTGACGGGCGCCGTGGCAAACATGCGTCCTGATCTCTACCGGGCTATCGTGGCGCAGGTACCCTTCGTAGACGTGATCAACACGATGCTCGACGATACGCTGCCGCTTACCACCGGCGAATATGAGGAGTGGGGCAATCCCAACGAGGAGGCCTGTTACCGTTACATGCTCTCTTATTCGCCATACGACAACATCACGGCGCAGGATTATCCCGCCATGCTGGTCACGGGGGGGATCAACGATTCGCAGGTACTCTTTCACGAGCCGGCCAAGTACGTAGCCCGGCTGCGCGCCGTGAAGACGGGCGACAACATCCTCCTGCTTCGTATGAACATGGACTCCGGTCACGGAGGCGCCACGGGGAGGTATGACGGCGTCAGAGACACCGCCTTTGAGTTTGCTTTTATGCTGAATTGTGTGGGAATCGGCCGATAGCGCCTGATTTTATTCCAGACCTGATTTTATTCCAGATAGGTATATCCGTACAGTCCGGAGCGGTAGTTGGAGAGAAATTCCTTCCCCTCCTCTACGGAGATTTTACCCTGTTTCACCGAACTCATCACCCATGTTTCCACGGTACGCACCAGTTTCTTGGGGTTATACTGTGCATATTCCAGGACGTCGGCCACCGACTCGCCGTCGATCACCTGATCTATCTTGTGTCCGTTTCCGCCGGTCGACACGTGCACCACGTTCGTGTCGCCAAACAGATTGTGCAGGTCGCCCAGAATCTCCTGATACGCCCCCACCAGGAATACACCTATATAATAAGGTTCCTCCCGCCTGAACGAGTGAACGGGGAGGTAGGCCGAACGGAATCCGTCCTGCGCGGCAAAGGCGGATATTTTTCCGTCCGAATCGCAGGTAATATCCTGCAGAGTAGCCGTTCTGTCCGGTTTCTCGTCCAGGCGGTGGATGGGAATAATCGGAAATACCTGGTCGATAGCCCAGGAGTCGGGGAGCGACTGAAAGAGCGAGAAATTGCAGAAATACTTGTCGGGCAGCAGCGTCGAGAGTTGACGCAGCTCTTCGGGAGCGTGTTTGGCGCGGTTGCTGGTGATGTTAATCTCGCGGATGATCGAGAAATAGAGCTGTTCCATCTGTGCACGCGTCTTCAGGTCGAGCATGCCCAGACTGAAGAGGTCGAGCGACTCTTCCCTGATCTGCTGCGCGTCGTGCCACGCCTCCAGCATCCGCGCCTGCGTGAGCGTATCCCAGATGTTATAAAGTTCCTTGACCAGTTCGTGTGCATCCTCCTCAATCTCCCGGTCTTCGGGCCATGCGGGAAGGGTGGCCGTCTCCAGCACTTCAAAGATCAGCACGGAATGGTGCGCTGTGAGAGCGCGTCCCGATTCGGTAATAATGTCGGGATGAGGCAGTCCGTTTTTGTTCGCCGCGTCCACGAAGGCAAACACAGAGTCGTTCACATACTCCTGAATGGAATAATTGGTGCTGTTTTCGCTGAAGGAGGAGCGTGTGCCGTCGTAATCGACGCCCAACCCTCCGCCGATGTCCACATAGCGGATCTTGAATCCCATTGCGTGCAGTTGCACGTAGAACTGTGCCGCCTCGCGCAGCGCCGTCTTGATGCGGCGTATCTTCGTAATCTGACTCCCGATGTGGAAGTGGATAAGCTGAAAGCAATCACACATACTGTTTGTCCGGAGCACCTCCAGCGCTTCGAGCAGTTCGCTCGAATTGAGGCCGAATTTGCTGCCGTCTCCGCCCGACTCTTCCCATTTTCCGCTGCCGCTGCTGGCCAGTTTCACGCGAATACCGATATTGGGTTTCACCTTCAGGCGCTGGGCGATTTTGATAGTAAGGTCCAGTTCGTTCAGCTTCTCCACCACGATGAACATCTTTTTACCCATTTTCTGCGCCAGCAGCGCCAGTTCGATATAACTCTCATCCTTATAGCCGTTGCAGATGATGAGCGAGTCGTTATCGGTATTGATAGCCAGCACAGCATGAAGTTCGGGTTTCGACCCCGCCTCAAGTCCGATATTGAAGCGTTTTCCGCTCGAAACGATCTCATCCACCACCTGACGCATCTGGTTCACCTTGATAGGATAAATAATGTAATTCCGGGCATGATATTCATACTCTTCCGAGGCGATGGCGAAGCTTTGAGATATTTTCTCTATTCGGTTATCCAGTATTTCGGGAAACCGAATCAGTACGGGCGACGAAACATCACGCAAGTAGAGTTCTCTCATCAGTTCGCACAGGTCTACGCTGCTGCCGGCCTGTTTCCGGGGAGTCACCTGTACGTGCCCCTTTTCGTTAACGGAGAAATAACCGTTTCCCCACCCGTTGATGTTATATAATTCTTCCGAATCCTCGATACGCCATCTTCTCATTCCCGCAAAACTGTTTTAAAAAGTGATACAAATAATAAATAAAATCTGCCGGCAAAAATACATATAATTTCCTTATGCGACAATGAGGCAATGGGATGATGAGATGATGGGGTATATACTGCTCGGGGGAGCGCCCGAGTGGCAAAGTTGTCTGAACCGTGATTCTTCTGATTTACGTGATTTACATGATTAACATAACCAATGCGCCAAAAACATACTGCTGCGCCAAAAAACATTTAGCTCGGGGAGCGCCCGAGTGGCAAGGGGCGGGAGCACCCGCCCCGACGAACGAAAAAGTTAATGTGATGATATGATAATGGGGTGTCGTCATTTCGACCGCAGCGTCAGCGGAGTGGAGAAATCCGCTTCCAGAGCGCGATAGCGCAAGCTCCCCTCTTGAGAGGGGGTTGGGGGTGTGTTATAGATGAGAAGCGGAGAATGGCAATGTGATGAAGTGGAAATAACCAGCTCGGGGAACGCCGGAGCGGCAAAGTTGTCTGAACTGTGATTTTTTTGATTTACGTGATTCACATGATTTATATAACCAATACACCAAAAACAACCAGCTCGGGGAACGCCGGAGCGGCAAGGGGCGGGAGCACCCGCCCCGACGAGCGAAAAAGAAAAC